>NZ_BADU01000074.1:0-4203 GCF_000239875.1 Pseudoalteromonas sp. BSi20311
TATAAGAATAAGAAACAAAATGACCTAACCTTAGTTGGTTGGCTATTTTTGTTTTAAACCATACCTAATTAAAGTTTTGCATCGTGTAAAACAGATACCGAAACTGAAGAAACTAGACCTGAAGTAGCTGTTGAAGTAATAGTTACATTACCGTTTACAACTGCATTTTTATCATCAACCGGCACTCTTAAAACACCAAATGAAAAGTTAATTGGCCTAACAGTAGTTGTATTAGGAACGATATAATCAGTTGTTCCCGTTAACTTGCCTTGATCTGAACTTATTTTAACCGCGGTTTCTACTGGTAATGGATTATTAAACATATCAGCAATATAAACAGTTGCTGCAACACTTGTAACACCAGTTGCTTCCGTTAAATCAATTTGTGATATTTGACACATTTTAGCGCTAGTTGGATCATCAAGCACTCTGCGCACAACAGGGCTTGCCGAATCACTATTTACACGCACTTCAGCTGCAGTAACCCCCGGTATTGCAGAACAGTCGTCGGCAAAAGTAACCACCCTGAAAAACGCAGCATCACCCGACATAACAATTTCTTGGTTTTGAAAAACATTGACCAAGTCACGACTACACAAGTTAATTGCAACATCTTCTGGTCTACAAAGAAGACCATTGTACATACTATTGCCTATTGTCCAGTCGCCATTATTATCAAAGTCGATAAATTCTTCAAATTCATCTCCTTCTGAATTATTTCCTGAACACGCTTCAGCAGGAGCATTACAGTCTTTTCCTCCATAAGTGCCATCTTCGTTGTGATCTATAAATGCTTCAGGAATATCAAATAGCTCACTAAAAAAGTCTTGGCTGTCATAATAACCATTACCGTTTAGATCAGAAAAGGTTTCTTCACCTATTGCATAGGCAAGAACTGTTGCCCTGCCCCCTAAAGGTCGATCTATCTCTAAATTATCGAGTGTAGTTCCTTTAACAATACCTAATGGGCAAGGCAAACCACTGTCACATTTTTCAAAAATAGTATTTTCATACATAGAGTCTGTAAATGGACGGGGGTTACTACTGCGCCAAGTAACAGAGCAAGTACCATTTATTGTCGTACAGCTAGGTTCAATGACGCCACCTTCTGTTATAAAGCTGACAGCAGTGCCATCAGGCACCGGGTTATTGAAATGATCGGCTAACCTTGCATTAACCATCACTTCATTACCATCAACATTCAAGCCGTGAACGTTAAAAATAGAGCGTGATAAGGAAAAGCTATTTTGATCTGCAATTCCAGTACTAATTACTAATACATCTGAAGGCGCAGATACCGTTATCGTATCACCATTAACCGTCTCTTCTATAGAGGCAATTACACGCACAGGTGTTGCCACCACACCCGATTGCACTGTAGTTCTAATTTCACCCTCTGCATTAGTTATCGCTGAATCAGTGCCTAATGTTATGCCACCCACAGCAGTTGATAATGCAAAGTTGACTGTTCTTGATGCCAAATCATTGCCATTGGCATCAACAAGTTTAAATATCACTTCTGATATTTCACGTCGATTAGCACCACCAGTTCCCTTAAGTGCTATTACTGGATCAGTAACCTCAACAAATTGAATGAAACCAACATTTGCTGGACTAACATTAATCGTCGTGCTGGCAGAAACCGTATCGCCACCGGTAATTACGCTAGCCGTGATAATATCGCCACCTTCACAAGTTAGTGGTCGATAAGTTGAGCGGGCAAAACCACCGATACTAGTAACTGTTTCATCCATCACAGCTAAGCCTGATGCAACACATCCTGATGAAAACTCAACATTTAGAGGTGCCGTATACAAATTACCGTCTTTTGTAATTTCAATTGATACCAGTGCCGTAGAACCTGCTGCAAGTGATTGGTTAGCTGCGACCGTACTCGATATCGCAATATCAATATCAACTGCGGCGATTTGAAATGCTTTCGTTAAACTACTATTTAAAACCGATACGGTAATTTCACCTGCTCCTACGTCACGCCCAGGAATTATATCCAGTAAAGCGATGCCATTTTCATCTGTAATGGCCGTACCAGTATTGGGAGAAATTGCACCAATTGTAGTAGTTGCAGTAACTAAAGTTTGCGGTAAGGCAACTGTAGAATCTTTTTTATTTACTTCTATATATAGTATGCCTGTTGAATCTCCAGAGATACTGGCTGTAGTATCACATAAACTTTTGTCTCTTATCGTTTTAAAATCTGACGGACAGTTTTGTAAAATACTAAAGCTTATATCAGCACTGCTCTGATTAGGGTCAATCGCATCGCCGCGGGTATAAAACCCTATCTTTTTCTCAACCGCTTCAAACTGTGCAGTTACAATACCTGCGCCTTCAATTGTTCCTGATGTTAAGTTAAGTGTTGCAACACCATTAGTGTCTGTTAACGCAGTGCCTGAACTTGGTAACAAACTACCTAACGTTGAACTAAATGAAACAACTTTACCCGCAGCTGGGTTACCGTCAACATCTAAAATAGTCGCTTGTACTAAGCCACTATCGTTAGCACTAATTTCACTGATTTGCGTTAAACTCGTCGATGAAATTAAGCTTAAATCTATCATAAAATCATTTGAGGTGCCGGGGGGAGGAGCATCACCTTTAGAAGTGTAAGTGAATTGGTTTGAATCAAAAACAGATGTTTCATCTAGCTTATAAGTTGCCGAAACAGTACCAGCACCTTGCTCTGTGCCTGTCAGCAAGTCTACCTTTGCAATACCTGCGGCATCGGTCATAGCCGTTCCATTTGATGGATTTATTTTGCCAAAACCCGACAAATTAAATTGGATTAGCTGATAAGCACTTGGCTGTCCATCGACCAATAGCGTCGCTTGTGCTACTGCTGGGTTTTCATAATCAACCGTTCTTGTTTCTGTGCCATCTGAAGCAATTAAATTAACGCTTAACTGTGCTTTTTCAATAATGACAGTTTCAAAATCAAATGGCGCTGATGAATAAGCAACCCCTTGAACAATATAGCTAACCACTACCTTAGAAGCGCCAGCTGTTTCACCCGCTGTTAACTCAATTTGCGCTACACCTGAGTCATCTGTTAACACACTACCCGATGCTGGATTTAATGAACCTATAGTTCCGTCAAGTGCAAAGGTGACACTCTTACCTGCCACAGGAGCTCCTACGTCATCAATTACTGTGGCTTTTAATTCAAGTGGCACCAGACTAGTGACAGTATTTGATTGAGCGCCGGTCTCTTTTGAATAGCCCTGAATACTTAATGTATAGGCAACTTGATCGCCGCTTGTTTTAAAAGAGAATGTATCGCTGTAATCAATACCATTTAATGTATAAGTGGCTGTAACCTCACCAGCCCCAGCATTCACGCCGGCTGTAAGCTCAATTGCAGCAGTACCGTTGCTATCAGTGATAGCGGTACCAGAAACTGGATTAAGTTTACCTATATCGTCTGCCAAGCTAAATTTAATGCGTTCTCCAACTATTGCATTTTCTTCTTTCCTGAGAGTCGCACGAAGCTCTAATGGTGACGCAGCAGTAATTATATTTGATTTACTTCCATCTATTTTAGAAAATCCATCCAAGGATAGACTAAATAAATTTGATTCACTATCTCCTGCATCACCTGCAGATTCAAACGAAAAAGATGCTGTAAAGGCATCACCATCGACTGAGTACGCTGCAGTTACTTCACCCGCACCTTTAACTGTCCCAGCTTTAAGTTCAATTTGTGCTACACCTTCACTATTTGTTAATGCGCTACCAGAGATAGGATTTAATTCCCCAACTTGATCTTCTAATATGAAAGTAACTCTCTCACCGCTAATTGCAACACCGTCTTTTTCTAGAGTTGCCCTAAGCTCTAGTGGAAAGCTCGCTGAGACTGAGTTTGATATACTTCCATCTGATTTTGAGTACCCTTGAAGTATGAGTGTATAATTCGAGTCATCGGATGTACCTCCGCTATTACCACCAATGCTCCCCTCTTTCTCAAGTGAGCCACCACCGCCACAGGCTGTTACTAAAAAGCTGAGCATAATGATGCAGAGCACTCTTATTGAAGGCATAGACTTCTCCTTGTATTTTATTGACTAAGCGTTATTTACTTAATGTTAACCTATAACTTAGTCTAAAATCTCAGCTTTTTACTCTTTTTTGTGATAAATATTTTTAAAAAGTTGACGTTTTTTCTGTAAAAAAAATTACATGCTGTTA
>NZ_BADU01000073.1:0-22885 GCF_000239875.1 Pseudoalteromonas sp. BSi20311
TTTTTTTATTGTTTGCTATAAAGTGACTTAAAGCCTAGTTAGCTTTATAGCTGCCAGTTAACTGACAATGAGTAGTTACGCGGTGCCCCGTAGTAACCTTGCTCCCAATAAAGGCTGTTTATGTACTTTTCATCAGTACTGTTATTAACATTAAAGGTAACACCGACGTTTTGAGTAATTTCGTAGGTGGCCATTAAATCTAATAAGCCATAAGCATCTTGTTTTGTAGTTGCCAATGCGTTGCCTGCTGGATCTTTTACTTGCACACGGCTAATAGAATCTTGCCAGCGGTAATTAGCACCTAAGGTTAAACCATCAATAAATGGCACTTGATAAGTGGCTGCCATTTTTAATTGGTTTTCTGGGGTGTAATCTTTAACGAGTTCATCACCATCAATACTTAAATTACTGAAGCTGATGCTGGCACTTAAATCATCAGTTAAGCGACCGCTTAATTCAATTTCGAAACCATCACTGTTAATACCATCTGCAGCGTAATAACGCGTATCGCTTGGAAGGGAGCCCGGAAGTGCAACAGCAAGTCCATCTTGCTTAGCATCAAAATAGGCCAGTGTTACAAATACTTGCTCATCTAAAAGTTGTGCTTTTAAACCAACTTCAGCACTTTTACCAATAACCGGAGCCAGTTGCTCAGCGTTAATGTCTAACTCTTTTTGTGGCACAAACGTTTCGGTGTAGCTAGCATACGCTGATAACGACTCAGTAAAATCGTACACCGTACCAATGTAAGGAATAACCTCTGAGTCATCGCGGGTTTGCACGACACTATAAGCAGTACCTTTAGTTTCCCAATCGGTATAGCGAACGCCTGCCAAAATGCTTAATGGCTCTGCTAGTTTAATACGAGTTGAAATATAGGCAGATCTTTGTGTATTTTGTACATCACTGCCGTTAGGCGAATCAACCAGTGTTGCCTCAGGGATAACACCATCCCAAGTCGCTAAATCAGGCATCGCAGGGAAACCATTTCCTGTGCTGTAGTCATAAAGCGATTGGTCATTAAAGTCCATGTTTGCTTGGCTAATACCGAATGATAAGTCGTGCTCTAGTGAAAATAACTCAAATTTACCGCTGGCATATAAGTCAAACAAATCTTGGGTGTCTTTGTAATCATAACGACTCGCATAGCCGGTTAAACCTAAACCAGTTTCTTTATCTGGGGTACCATACACATAAAATAATTCAGAATTTTGTTCATTCTTTATGTGGGCATAACGGGCTTTAGCGACCCAGGTAGCCGATAAATTTTGCTCAAGAGTTACATAGATACGTTCAGCGCTATTATCCCAATACGAGCAATCTGCAGCTGTACTAGTTGACTCATCATAGTTAGTGGGGGAGCCATCTGTGTAATAAAGCGGTAGCGCGCCCCATAGAGGGCTGTCGGCATCTTTTTGTTGGTTTACGTAGTTAATGTTCAGAAGTGTATCGTCGGTTAGCTTTCCTTCATAGGCAAGGTAGGCAATGGTTTTATCGGTTTCGTAGCGGTCTAGATATGACTCTTTATCTTGCTTAGTAAATACAGCACGGACAGCATGCTCGTCGTTAATCGGTGTGGAAACATCAATATCTACACGTTTGTTATTCCACGAACCATAAGAAACCGATGCATGAACTTGTGTTGTGTAGGTTGGCTTTTTTAGCACCATATTAACAGTCGCTGATGGGTTACCTGCACCGGTCATCATGCCATTGGCACCACGTACAATTTCAACACGGTCGTAAATTGCAGTATCAAGTGTCCCTTGAATTGAACCAGAGGTTTGCGGTGTGCCTAAGCCATCGATTAAAAAGTTAGTTATTTCAAAACCACGGGCTTTAAAGTATGTACGATCGGTTTCTATTTGTTCTACTGTTACGCCTGGTGTGCTCTCTAGTACCGCATTAATATCATCAAGCGAAAAGTCATCCATTAACGCGCGTGAAACAACAGAAATTGATTGCGGAGTTTCTTTAATGGTTAAACCTAGCTTAGTCGCAGACTGCGCTTCTTCGGTAATATAGTTTTTATGATGTTGCCCATAAACAGCAATTTTTTCTAAAGGTAGGTTGTCTTGCGTGTCGTTTGCAACAGCATGCCCAGATAAAACCAGTGAAGTAAGTAGACTCAGTTTAAATGCAGAGTTTTTATGTTTGTACAGCATCATGTTTCCCATAAGATTAAATGTGGGTGGTAATTTAATCTAAATGAGAGTGATTTGCAATTGCGTTTGCTGGGTATTTTACACGTCTTTAATATTTTTTAAGTAAAGCGCATGGATTTGGTTAACTTGATCTCTGGTTAAAAACAAAAAAAGCGGCCGAAGCCGCTCAGGAAGTAAATCAGTATTTTAATTGGTTAGGAAATTAAAACGCATACTTTACAGAAAATTGTAAACGATCTAGATCGCCATCTACGCCACTTTCAAGCTCGCGTTCTGCATGTTTAAATTCAGCGCCAAAGGTTAGACGTTTAACCGGTGAGTATAAAATATTTGCGCTGTAGCTTTGGCTTGATTCTGTAGGGTCGCCATACATTGCAAGTAGGTTTTCATCATTATCAGCAGACAAGAACGAATATAAGAAAGTAGAGCGCCACTGGCTGTTCCACTTATGTTGATACGCAATAAAACCAGATGTTGAATCAATCGCATCTAGGTCATCACCATTAAGAACCGCACCACGTGCTACGTTTAGACCCACATAACGACCTAGTCCTTTACCTTGGGTAAGCATAAATTTTAGATTGTCTTCACCAAGCTTCACCATACCCGATGCACTAACACCAAATGAGGTTTCATCGGCATCAACACCACCTACTTTGTAGGTCAGTTGACGAGCAAGGGCTGTTACTACAAAGTTACCCCAATCAGCATTATGGGTGTAGCGTGCGGTAAAGTCAGGTAATGAGGCATCATCAGTTACGGCCATGCCACCGCCGGCTGTAGTAATTGTGCTTTCTGGGTTCTCTAACGAGAATGACCATGCACCCGTAGTGTATTTAATTTGAGATTGACGAACAAACACCGTGCCTTCTGCAGGACCAACAAAATCAAGTGCTTCTGGTAATGCACCGACGTTTTGAAAGTTTGACCATGTTTGACCAAATAACCAGCCATCATATGAGATAAATGCATGGCGAATGCGCGGAGAGTATGAATTAGACACACGCTCGTTGCCGCCAGGAGCTGACAATAAAAAGTCTAGCTCTATTTTAGTTTTAACCGTTTTACCGTTATCTAATAAGGTAGCAGTTCCAAAATTAAAACGTGACTCACGAGCGTGCATATCAAATACGGCGTCTGAACTATTATCGTTACCAACGGTTAGTGTACTTGGCACATAAAAATCACGGCCAACACTGGTGCCCGCAGGAGCGCCTGCTGAGTAGTCACTCCACATTGCGTCGAGTTTAATGTATCCACCGTAGGTAAATTCTGTATCACCTATTTTTGCAGCATAAGCTGTGCTAGAAAGTGCACATAGTACAGCACTAGCTGCCAGTGTTTTAATTGGAGTAAATTTCATTGTTGCGTCCTTTTATAGGCTACTTGTTGTATGTTGTTTGCTTATGATATGTATTAATGTGTGTTACTTATATAGTACTAACAGATTGAATTTAATTATCTTTAATCTAATTTGTTAGTAAATACGAATTATTAATAAACAATCAAAGTTTTTAAATATTCAAGCTACTGTTGTATATGTACACAATTTACTCAATCAACTATTAGTCTATTAGACTAAGGTTTAATAATTATTGAGTGTTCATATACTTTTATTTAATAGTATGTTTTTTATGTAAATAGGGTGTAGCCATGAGGATTATAGATAAGATAATCGTTGTTTGAACTCAGATACAACTAATGTCTAATATTTAATAGTGCACTGCTGAGTAATCCTTGATGAAAAGCCTAAGGCAAGTAATATAAATTGGAGACTAATATGTCACAAAGTATCTATCCAGTTCCTGCGCACATTAAAAACGCAGCGCTCGTCGATAATGAAAAATATAATACGATGTATAAACAGTCTATTGAGGACCCTGAAGGGTTTTGGGCTGAGCACGGTAAGCGTCTTGACTGGTTTACTCCATATTCAAAAGTAAAAAACACTTCATTTGATAAAGGCCATATCAATATCAAATGGTATGAAGATGGCTACCTTAATGCCTCATATAACTGTATTGATCGTCACTTAAAAACAAAAGCAGATAAAGTAGCGTTAATTTGGGAAGGCGATGATCCCTCGCAAAGCGAAAATATTACCTACCAACAACTACATGATGAAGTTGCTAAATTTGCCAATGGTTTAAAAAAGTTGGGTGTGAAAAAAGGTGACCGTGTTGCCATTTACATGCCAATGAGCCCACAAGCTATATATGCAATGCAGGCTTGTGCTCGTATAGGCGCAATTCATTCAGTTATTTTTGGTGGTTTTTCACCGTCAGCTATTGCGGATCGTATTAACGACTCGGGCGCTAAAGTGGTGATCACGTCAGATGAAGGCCGACGTGCAGGTAACTGTGTTCCGCTCAAAGCCAATGTAGATGAAGCCGTATTACAAGATTCAGTCACCACTGTTGAACATGTAGTGGTACATAAACTAACGTCAGGCGATGTTGATTGGCACGACCATGATATTTGGTGGCATGACTTAGTTGCAGATCAAGCGCCAGAGTGCGAACCTGAACACATGAATGCTGAAGACCCGCTGTTTATTCTGTATACCTCGGGTTCTACGGGTCAGCCTAAAGGTGTGGTTCATACCACCGGTGGCTATTTAGTCTATTCATCTATGACCCACGAATACATTTTTGATTTAAAAGACGATGATATTTTTTGGTGTAGTGCTGATGTTGGCTGGATCACAGGTCACAGTTATATTGCTTATGGACCGCTCGTTAATGGGTGTACACAAGTCGTATTTGAAGGCGTACCAACTTACCCAACTGCTGGTCGTATGGGTGAAGTGGTTGATAAACATAACGTGACAATTTTATACACAGCACCTACTGCCATTCGTGCATTGATGGCCAAAGGCGAAGAGCCGATTGCCAGCTCACATCGCGACAGCTTGCGCATTTTAGGTTCTGTGGGTGAGCCAATCAATCCAGAAGCATGGACCTGGTACTATGAAAAAATTGGTAAATCTAATTGTCCAATTGTAGATACTTGGTGGCAAACTGAAACCGGTGGCATCATGATTGCGCCATTACCAGGTGCAACCGATATGAAACCTGGCTCTGCAACTCGTCCATTCTTTGGTATTGCACCGGCGTTATTTGATGCTGAAGGCAATACATTAGAAGGTGCGGTTGACGGTAACCTTGTGATTTTAGATAGCTGGCCTTCACAAGCACGAACTGTGTATGGCGACCATGAGCGCTTTGAACAAACCTACTTTAGCGCTTATCCTGGTGTGTACTTTACTGGTGACGGTTGTCGTCGCGATGAAGACGGTGATTATTGGATCACAGGACGCGTTGATGACGTACTTAATGTGTCTGGGCACCGTTTAGGTACTGCTGAAATTGAAAGCGCATTAGTTGCTCATGAAGCTGTAGCTGAAGCGGCAGTGGTAGGTTACCCACATGATATTAAAGGCCAAGGTATTTACGTTTACATAACTCCTAATGAAGGCGTTACTGTGAGTGATGAGCTGACCAAAGAGATCCGTAATTGGGTACGTAAAGAGCTAAGCCCAATAGCATCACCCGATATGATTCAATGGTCGCTAGGTTTACCAAAAACACGTTCTGGCAAAATTATGCGTCGTATTTTACGTAAAATCGCGGCAAATGAGTACCAACAGCTTGGTGATACCTCAACACTTGCTGATCCGTCAGTGGTTGATGAGCTAGTAGAAAATCGATTAAATCGTTAATTTCGCGTTAAAAGCTTGATTAGAAGTTGATTCTAAACGTAGTATATCGGCTGTTGTCTATTGGACAGCAGCCGAATTTTTGGGAGTGAACAATGAGTCAGTTTTTAATAGCGGACGATCATCCGTTATTTCGTGAAGCACTAAAGGGCGCTTTGAGTGCAAAGTTTGCGGGTTTGGAAGTATTTGAATCAGCGGATTTTGATAGCACATTGCAGGTGTTAAGCGAACAAGAAGATCTTGATATATTACTACTAGATTTACACATGCCAGGTAACGGTGACTTATACGGCTTGATCCGTATACGTGAAGATTACCCAAGCTTACCTATTGCGGTGGTTTCGGGTAGTGAAGATGTAAATATTGTTTCGAAAGTTATGGGTTATGGGGCAATGGGGTTTATTCCTAAGTCTTCATCATCTGACGATATTGCCAACGCAATTAACCAAATACTTGAAGGCGATACTTGGCTGCCAACCGAGCTAAAAAGTAAAGTGGCTGAAATCGAAGGCGCAGATAGAGAAATTGCCGCACAAGTGGCATCACTTACTCCACAGCAATACCGCGTTTTACAATATTTGCACGAAGGTTTACTGAATAAACAAATTGCGTACGAACTTCACATTTCAGAAGCCACAGTCAAAGCACACATTACTGCCATATTTAGAAAACTCGGTGTTTATAATCGAACTCAAGCTGTTTTAATTGCTGCAAAACTACAACTAGAACCGATAGAGCAAGCTTAAGCAGACGAAATAAGAGGCGAGAGCCTCTTTTTTGTAACCCCATCACAATAAAACCCATCAGTTAATTACCATGACATAACAAGTCATTCATCTTTATTACATGACCTGCTCAGAAAATAATGCTAGGTTACGGGCATTTTGTAATTAAGAGAGCATGGTATGTCAGACTCAATGGACTCACCACACACATCCCAAGATGAAAATCAGGCCGCAAAGGGCGGTTGGTTTAATCGATTTTTAGCCACGGTAGAATTTTTAGGGAATATGCTTCCCCATCCAATTACCTTATTCGCGCTGTTTTGTATTGCCATTATTTTATTTAGTGGCGTTGCTGATTGGTTTGGACTTAGTGCTATCGATCCTCGCCCTGAGGGCTCTGCTGGGCGCGATCCAGATGGTGTAATTGAAGTTGTTAGCTTACTCAGTGCCGAGGGCTTACAGCGTATTGTAACGGGATTGGTAACTAACTTTACCAGCTTTGCCCCATTAGGTACGGTGTTAGTGGCGCTATTAGGTGTAAGTGTTGCTGAACATTCTGGGCTATTGTCTGCGGCAATGCGTGGCATGGTTATGGGTGCATCTAAACGCTTAGTTACCTTTATGGTTGTATTCGCTGCTATTTTATCAAACACAGCATCTGAGCTGGGTTATGTCGTATTGATCCCCCTAGCGGCAATGATATTTCATAGTTTAGGTCGTCATCCGCTTGCAGGCCTTGCTGCAGCGTTTGCTGGTGTATCGGGTGGCTATAGCGCTAACTTATTACTGGGTACTATCGATCCGTTATTAGCGGGTATTACGACGCCTGCAGCACAAATGATTGACCCAACTTACCAAGTAGGCGCTGAAGCAAACTGGTATTTTATGATGATTTCAGTATTGCTAATTGCTGTTTTAGGTACACTTGTTACTGAGAAAATTGTTGAGCCACGTTTAGGTAAATATAACCCAGATGAAGCCAGTGAAGATTTAGCTCAAAATAATATTGCCGGTTTAACTGCCAAAGAAAAATCAGGTTTAAAATGGGCTGGTGTTTCATTACTTGTTGTTTCGTTGTTACTCGCTTGGACGATTGTTCCAGCAGACGGTATTTTACGTAACCCTGAAACGGGGCTGGTTGCTCACTCTCCGTTTTTAAAAGGGATTGTTGTTTTTATTTTTGTTACCTTTGGTATTCCGGGTTTTGTGTATGGTCGCGTGGTTGGCACCATGAAAAATGATAAAGACGTGATCAATGCCATGAGCAAAAGTATGAGCTCTATGGGCATGTACATTGTATTGGTGTTTTTTGCTGCGCAGTTTGTGGCATTTTTTAAATGGACTAACTTAGGCACCATTTTAGCGATTAACGGTGCCGCGTTACTACAAGCTCTTAGCTTGACTGGGCCGGAAGTATTTGTACTGTTTATTTTAATGTGTGCCTTAGTTAACTTAACTTTAGGCTCATCGTCAGCGCAGTGGGCAGTAACAGCGCCTATCTTTGTTCCTATGCTTATGCTTATAGGTTATGCACCCGAGACAATTCAAGCGGCTTATCGTATTGGTGATTCAGTAACTAACTTAATTACCCCGATGATGAGTTACTTTGGTTTAATCCTCGCGGTTGCTACTAAATACAAAAAAGACATGGGAATAGGTACTTTGGTAGCCACTATGTTGCCATACAGCTTAATCTTCTTTGTTGGCTGGGTGGTACTGTTTTACTTATGGGTATTTGTTTTAGGTATGCCAGTAGGCCCTGGGGCACCAACGTATTACACACCCTAATTAGGTAAGGTTTAATATTTACTTATAAAAAATGCCAGCTTAGTAGCTGGCATTTTTAATTTTGATATAAAGCTAATTATGAAAATACCACGGTTTTATTGCCATTAATAAACAGCTTATGTTCTGATGCTAGTTGCAGTGCTTTACAAAACACCGTTTTCTCTACATCTTTACCCATTTTAGCCATCATCTCAGCTGTATTCGCATGAGTCACACTCGATACGTCTTGTAAAATAATAGGGCCTTCGTCTAGCTCATTATTAACAAAGTGAGCCGTGGCACCAATAATTTTCACACCACGTTCAAACGCCTGATGATATGGTTTTGCACCAATAAAAGCAGGTAAAAATGAGTGATGAATATTAATGATTTTACCCTCAAAACGACCTACAAATTCAGGGCTTAAAATACGCATATATTTAGCTAGGCCAATAATGTCTGGGTTATAGCTGGCAATTAAGTCACCGACTTTTTCGTCGTGCTCACTGCGCGTAAGTCCTTCATGAGAAACCATATGAAAAGGAATATCAAACCCTTTCACTAGAGGCTCTAAAGTAGGGTAATTGGCGATAACGGCGAGTATCTCTATGTTTAGGGCTTGTTCAAATTGCTTAAGTAACATGCCGCCCAAACAATGAGCTTCTTTTGTAGCTAATAGTACCACTTTGGTTTTTTCTTCACCGTGCAGTGCCACTTTTGCGCCAGCAGGTAATACATCGCGCAGTTGTGACAAAAACTCAGTGTGTGGTTCGCCAGTAAGCTCTGTGCGCATAAAAAAGCGCTGCGCATCTTTATCTACAAATTCGTTATTACGAATAATATTTAAATTGTGCTCATTACACAGTCCGGTAATTTTGGCGATTAAACCTATATCGTCTGCGCATTGGGTGGTTAGTATATAACTCATTTTCCTCATTCTTACCCAGTAGTTAGTTGCTTCATTATTTGTGTTTTAACTCAGAAAGCAAGGCCTTTGTGTGATGCCCAATATTTAATTTTCATTAAAGCTAAAATAGTGTTACTGAGGTTAGTTAAGATTTAATCGTAAGGTAATAAGCTGTGCACTAGTAAGAATTTATAGCATGAGAAAAATCAGTTATTTATTACTGCTTTTATACTATCGTCTAGTTATAAAGTTTATTTTAGTATGTTTTACTAACATACGAGTGTATTAAATTGCGCAACAACCCTGTTTGTGCTTAATTTATATACAAGTGTGGCGCTGTTGTCAGTAATACAAACAATGGAAACGTAGTTGCTAAGTGGCTGCAAAATAAAAAGCTTGATAGCTTATAATGTTAATTGGAGAAATAATGGGTAATTTAAGCTTAAAAACCAAATTGCTACTGCTGGCTGTTTTACCTTTGATTGTATTACTAATCAGTTTTATGGCAGGTTCTTATTATTTAGAGATGCAAAATCAACAGCAAAACTTTAATGAGTTCAAAACTAAATTAATTGCTGATAAACAAACTCTATTAAGAACAGAAATAGAAATCGGCTCTAAAGTAGTGCAATACCAATTAGCGCAAGGAAATGAACAAGACGCTAAAGATGCGTTGCGAGATTTAACCTTTGGTGAAGATGGTTACTACTTTATTTATGATACCGATGGTATTAGTGTTTTTCATGCATTACTGGGTGATGCGATAGAAGGGCAAAGTAAAATAGGCATGACCGACCCTAACGGTAAAAAAATAGTGGTTGGCTTACTTGAGCAAGCGCGTAAAGGCGGTGGCTCGTTTACTTATCATTTTCAAAAGCCCAATACTAGCGGCTTAGTCGAAAAAATTGGTTATGCAGCCATGATCCCAGGTACTAATTGGATGATAGGCACTGGCACATATATGGATGATATTGAAGCCGAACTGGTAAAATATCAAACAACCATGGAGCGCCATTTAAGCGAAAAAATGACCACTTTGGTTTTAATCTCACTTCTACTGCTTGGTTTAGCAGCAGCCGGTGCGTTGTACGCTTCTAATAATATGCTAAAACCAATTAAACGTATGGTGCAAAGCTTAGACGATATTGCCAAAGGGGAGGGGGATTTAACCCGACGTTTAGAAATAGATACTCATGATGAAATTGGTCAGTTAGGTGAATCTTTCAATGTATTTGTGAGCAAGCTACACAGTATTATTGCCGGAGTGGTTGATGTAACAAGTGACGTTAAAACAGCTTCTTCAGACATTAATACGCAAACATTGCTAATTGAAGATAAATTATTAAAGCATAACCATGAAACCGATTTAGTGGCAACAGCGATTACCGAAATGTCAGCAACCTCGCATGAGGTAGCGCAAAATACCACGCAAGTTGCGGTATCAACGCAGGCAGCGACAAAAGAAGTGGCCAACGCGCAAGATTGTGTAGATGTTTCACTGAGCGAAGTATCAAACTTAATGAGCGAAATTAATCAAGCCGCAGAGCAGGTTAACTCCTTGAGTGAGCAATCTAAAAAAATTAATAGCGTATTAAGTGTAATTGGTGGCATTGCTGAACAAACAAACTTACTGGCATTAAATGCGGCTATTGAAGCGGCACGCGCAGGTGAGCAAGGCCGTGGGTTTGCGGTGGTGGCTGATGAAGTAAGAAGCCTGGCGAGTAGAACCCAAGACAGCACATTAGAAATTAACGAAATGCTAAGCGAGTTACATAATTTAGTAACGGCAGCGGTTGATGCAATGCATGCGAGTCAACAAAGCTGTAACCGCTCAGTTGAGTCTTCACGGGCTATATCTGAAAGCTTAGGTGCGGTAACTACGTCCGTGACCACCATTAATGATATGAGTACACAAATTGCCACTGCCGCTACCGAGCAAAGTAGTGTTACAGAAGAAATTAACCGTAACGTGTATGCTATTCAAGAAATAGTTAATGAGTTAACACAGTCGAGTAAAACCACTTCTTCAGTTAGTAAGCACTTAGCGGGACGCGGTGAGAACTTGGGTGACCTAGTGGGGCAATTTAAAATATAAATAGCGCTGAGTTATTAATTTTTTAGCAAGCCGTAACGTGTTTAGTTACGGCTTTTTTTGGCTTTATTTTTAGCTAAAGCGCGATAGTTTATAGCACGCTACAACCATAAATATTTAACAACACAGCGATTTTTTAATATTTTTATGCGTGTCTAATGTACACTATTAGCTATTCTCATTAATAAGTGCTTACTTATTACAGTAAATTTATAGTGAAAGACTATTTTAGGGTTTTTAAATGATAGAGTATCCGGTTGATCAGTTACCACAACTCATAAACGACTTATTGCAGTGTGATACCACTGAGCGCAAAAATAAATTACTTATTGATGCTCAGCAAACCTTATCAACGGAACACTTATCCTTATTATTTGAAGCTATTCCTAAAGAGCAGCGCCTTGAAATTTGGCATTTACTAGATGAAGACACGCAACACGAAATTTTCGTTAATTTAAGTGAAGATAGCTGTTTATGGTTACTGCAAACCCTAGATGACAGTGACGGTTTTAAATTATTAGACGAAGTTAACGTTGAAGAGCTGCTTGAGTTAGAAGAAGTGATCCCGCAGCGCTTTATTGATTATGCAAAAAAGCAGCTTGATGAAGCACAAACCAAACAATACGAGCTGGCGCAACAATATACGCCTGAGCAACTAGGTCACTGGATTGGCTTTGACTTTTTAAAGGTGTCAGACAAACTCACAGCCGGCGGCGCTAAAAAGTTACTCCACAAAGGGTTACCGCAGTACAGCGAAGTGATTTATTTAGTGAGCCGCAAAGGCAGCTTAATAGGCGAAGTGGCAGTTAATGACCTGATAAAAGCGCATGATAATGAGAGTTTAATGACCTTAGCTAATCATGACTTTACCTCATTGCATGCAGACCATGATTTATATGAAGCCGCTGAAGTGGTTATTCATAGTGAACAAATGGCCATGCCCGTGGTTAATGCCGATAACAAACTAATAGGGCGATTAACCATTGCATCAGCTTATGAATTACGTCAGGAAATCGCTGACGAAGCCACAGCAAAGGCTGGTGGTTTACGAGAAGACGAAGACCTATTTGCTAGTGTTCGCAAAAGTGCTAAAAACCGAGGTATTTGGCTAGGTATCAACTTAGCAACCGCATTTTTAGCCTCGTGGTTTATTGGTTTATTTGGCGCCACCATAGAACAAGTGGTTGCTTTAGCTGTATTGATGCCGATTGTCGCTTCAATGGGGGGTATTGCCGGAAGCCAAACCTTAACGGTTATAGTGCGTGGTCTTGCGCTTGGTCAGGTTACCGACTCCAACCGTAAGGCACTGCTTAAAAAAGAGCTGCGTGTGGGCGCGGTAAATGGCTTGGTATGGGCTTTAGTGATTGGCTTGCTAACTTTCCTATGGTTTAACGATATTATGCTTAGTATAACCATTACTGTGGCAATACTGCTGAATTTAGTGGCTGCATCATTGGCGGGCGTAGTGATCCCGTCTATTTTAGATAAAATGAAAATTGACCCTGCATTATCAGGCTCAGTTATTTTAACCACAGTCACTGATATTGTCGGCTTTGTAACCTTTTTAGGATTAGGTAGTTTGTTACTACTGTGAAGCTGTCTCAGTTCAGCGCTAATTCCTATTTATTAGCGCTTGTTTTGGGCATAATGCTACTAATTCGTTAAATGATAGAGCTTATTCTATTGCGTCCTTCTTTTTTAGCTCGGTATAGTGCTGTATCGGTTGCACATAAAAGCGCTTCATATGTCCTATATTGATTATGATGCTCACAGGCTATACCTTGGCTTATGGTAATTTTAACCTCTGGTGGTAAGCCAATATCTGTGAAGGTCATCTTATTAACGAGTTGCTCGATTTGTTTTGCAACAATGGTTGCACTTTTAATATCGCAACGGGGCAAAACTATTGCAAACTCTTCACCGCCATACCTAGCCGCTAAACATTCTCTTGAGGGTACACACTGTAAAATTAGCTTTGCAATTTTTTGTAGGCATTTATCGCCTTTAATATGCCCATAGGTGTCGTTGAATTTTTTAAAGTGGTCAACATCAATCAATATGCTGGTTAGAGGTTGTTGGCTTTGAATACTCTCTTGCCAATATTTTTTTAATGACTCATCTAAAGCTAAACGGTTAGCAAGCCCAGTTAAATGATCGGTTGAGGCCTGTACTTTTAAACGGTTGTACATGGCTTTATGGGTACTAAGATCGTGAAGTATACACACATAAAGCTTTTGCGCCGATGCGATACTTTTAGGCATGCTTGAGATTGATAGGTCGGCTTCAATCACATCGCCATTGGCTTTATTAATTGTTACTTCATTAGGGCCATAGCTTAGCGTTGTATCTTTAATGCTAATCCAATTCGATAGGGTTTGCTTATACTTTTCAAGGTCGGCATCGTTTAAAAATGTTAATAAATTATCACCAATCAATGACTGCTGTGAGTGACCAAACAATTGCGCAGCTTTTGGATTAACAAACTCAAAATCACCTTGTTCATTAATTACAAATATTCCTTCAGCAGTGCCATTAAACAATTCAATTAAAGCACTAAATTGAGCATTTAAAAAAGGGCTCGATGAAGCACAATCGAAGGAGAGCGCTTTATCATTTTTAATTGCTGCAGTTTCTTTGTTATTAATTTGTTTAGACACGTTTTAGCCTTAGCATGGTACAGACGTTTTTGATGTCTACAAATTTACTTAAAAAAGTGCAATTAAACCTTTCGGTAATCTTCTGTTTTTAACTTGCTGATATTTAATGATAAAAAGCATGTTTGCACAGGTTTTAAGTAACCTATGCAAGGTGAAAATTAGTTACTCAGCAATTGAAAGTTGAGGTTTTTATTATAAATTAGTAATAAAGGATAGTTATTAATGATGCTGCTTGGTATGTGTAAACGTTAAAGTGTTTGGCTTATAAAATTGCAAAGGAATAAATCAGCTCTGTGCAATTTAAAAATCAATAATTAATCGTTGTTAATTAATTTTCACCTCTATTTTCAACTTGCGGATCAGTGCTTTCATAGGCTGTGCCGTTGCACTCAACATTAAATATCAAACAGGCAGTACCTGGGTTTTCATCGGTATCGATAATAGTAATTTTGCGGCCATTATCGCTTACTTTAAAGCTGAAGTTTTGGGCGCAAGGCGTTTCTTTATCGACATCAGTAATAGTCGCGCCAGTAAATAAAAATCCATTTTCAATTGTGGTTTCATCTAAACTATAAATGCCCGCAGTCTCGGTTCTTACAACTCCGCCGCCAGTCACTTCTTTACCATCTATAGAGTATGTAAAGTTAGCTTCGTCGTCACTGCCTAGTACAATGTTAACTGTAAAGTGAATTAGTTCTTGAGTGTTATTCATATTATTTCCTTTTTTATTCATAGTCATAGCTTAAAATTAGTAATGCCTAGTTTTACTAGGTTTGCTTTTATTTTGGGGATTTCGTCAGCTCGATTTAAGCAAGTGTACACCTGTACCAGCGGGTATGTGATACGAACACTTTGATCTTTTTCTGCTGTTTTAATAATGGCTTGAAGCGCATTTAAGCAAAACTGTTCTCGCTGCTTGCTGGTTGTACTTAACTTAGCTTTAAGTAAATTAACTCGTATCGGTATTATGTTATCGCCAATTTTCATTTGATTAGCTATGTACTCTTGATAGTTTGTATCACTCTCCAGCGCAATTAATAACTCCTGTGCTTTGTGCTGTGACAGCCTATCAATAAAATAGTGTATAAGGCTTACTTGTGTATTTATAATAAATTTATTGTCGAAGTATTGATTTTTGACAAATTTAATAATTTCATTTACTTGTTCATTAATATTTTTATCTGCTGAAAGCATCAATTGGTAGGCTAAAAAGCGATAGTATGAATCTTGAAAGTACTTACTTTTTGGATCCTGCAATATAGCGTTATTAATTGTATTAGTGGCTTGCTGTGCTTTTTCGTAGGCAGGTTGTCTATTGGGTAAATAACTTAAAAGATAGCTTTGCTGAATATAAGTATAAGCTAAACTGCTTGATAAACTTGCATCATCGGGATAATTCAATAGCATATTTGACAATTCACTTGAGGCATTTACATACATGGTTAGCGCGGCATTAAAATCACCGAGCCCTTCTTCGGTTTTAGCAAGCCAGCTGATGGTATCTGCTTTATCGCGCAATAAGTTTTTATTATTGGGTTTAAGCTTAAGCGCTTTGTTTTTAAGGGCCAGCGATTTTGTAAAGCTTTGTTTCGCTGCGCTGTAGTCAAATTTCTCTGTGTATAAAGAACCCAGCGAATTATGCGAATACGATAGCTCCATAATCGAGTTAAAATCATTCGGTGCTAATGAATACATTTTCTCACTGTAGGCATGATATTTTTTAAATAATGGCTCAGTGGCTGCGTAATCGCTTTTATCATAATGAAGCTGACCGAGCCAAAAAGCATTGGCACCGGCAAGCGTGAGTAACTCTAAGTTGTTTGGTTGGATTTTTAATAATGCTTCAAGGCGAGTGCGGGCGTTTTCAAAGGCGGTGAAGGCCTCAATGGTTTTACCGCGCGAATAGGCCACTTCCCCCATGGCTTCCAAAGTTTGTGCGTACTGAAAGCGACTTTTAAATTCGGCTTGTTGATTACTAAAGTTAAATAGTGAGCTTGGCTCCTCGACTTGATTGGTAAAATACTCAAGTGCTTTATTACTAATGCCATCAAGTAAGTCCATACGCTTTACGCTGCGTAACTTGTCGGCAAAATCACCAACCATAAACCCTAGTAAGCTTTCGGCCTCTTGGCGTTTTTGCTGTGCAAGTTGCTGCGCTTGAAAGCTGGTAACACTCATAAATAGGGCAACACAGGTAAGTAAACAAAGTAGAGCGACTGTGCCGCGTTTTATGGTTGTTTTTGCTTTACTGTGTTTAAGAGAGCTGGTTATAAGCGCGCGTTCGTCATCGTCTAGTTCGAATATGTTGTCGTTTAATAAGGTAACGGCTTCTTGCAGTGGTTTACCCGGCGCTAACAGGTAGGCGTTACTTTTGTGCTCATTAAGCCATTGTTGCGTGTGGTGGTGTAAGCGGCTTTTTATAGCAAGGGCATCTTTATGGTCATTAATCCACTGTTTAGCACGTGGCCATTGGCGTAATAATGCCTCGTGGGCAAGGCTAAAGTAGGCTTCTTGGTTTTGTAAATGCGATACAAATAAGCGGCTATCGACCATGGCTTGAACCAGCTCTTTTTGACTGGTGTTGGTTAACGCTTGTAAGCGGGCTGCGCGACTCGTAATGGTTTTACCATCTGGGTTTAGCGTTACTAATTGCGATAACACGCTTTTTAGTTGCTGCTGTTGCGCTTTAGAAAGCCCTATAAATACCTCTTCGGCTTTTTTACCAATGGCACCCTCAATACCGCCGAGTTTTTCATATACACTGTGCAATAACTCATTATTATCACTGCGCTGTAAATACAGCTCTTGCAGTGTGTATTGCAGCATGGGCAGTGCATCTGGATTGTTGGCGGTATCGGCGCAAAGTATTTCATCCAGCGGGGTTTTGGTGTGTGGGTCTTGCGAAAACGTTAAATTAGCGGTTAACGCTGGCAAGCGAATAATTTGTTGTAGTTCATGGCGATTTGGCGGGGTTAAATCGTAATGCGCGCCATGAGCTTTGCCGGCCATAAGGCTTGGCTGCTCAACCACTAAAGGGTAAAAATCGTTACGACAGGCACTAAATACAATCACCGCTTTAGAGGTCGCTAAACGCTCAATAACAGATAAAAAATGACTTCGGGTGTCGTTACTAAATAGCGGTGAGGAAAGTAGCACTTCTAAGCGGTCTATAAACAAAAACAATAGCGGCGTTTTTGCTGCTGTTTGAGTATTTGCAATTGTATTTTTTAAACAACTAATAACATTATCTATGTCATGTTCTAGCTGCTGCGCCAGCGTTTGTGCGCTTAACCCTGTAAATACTGGAATGTCGTTAATATCCCAATCGAGCATGGCTGAGGCGAGATCTAAATACAGCCTATTTTGAGCTACATCTGCAAAGTCTAGTTGGGTGTACGACATTACTCTAATGCCGTTATAGCCTCGCTCGTCGAGTAGCTTTGGCAATATACCCGCATTAACTAATGATGATTTACCCGTGCCACTAGGGCCAAGGATTAAACAAAATGCGCGCTGTAATTTTATTTGGCTTGATACGCTCTCTAGTAACGTGCTGATGGCGTGATTACGACCAAAAAATAAGTGGGTATCGGTTGGGTTATATGCACTCAAACCTAAAAAAGGAGAGCCGCCTTGCCATGTGTTAACTTGGCTGGGGAGGTCATCAGCCAATGGAAACTCAACCGTTGCAATAACCCTATAACCCCGTTTACGTATGGTTTCTATGTATTGCGGAGCGCTTGCCTTATCACCCAGGGCTTTTCGAAGTTGAGTGATAGTTTTATGCAGAGGATTATCGCCGGTTTCTGTGTTTGCCCAGCAGTGAGTTAATAACGCGTCGCTACTGACAATCTCTGCTTGGTTTTGACACAAGTACAGCAAAACATCCATGGCTTTGGGCTCTAGCTGTTTTTGTTCTTCAGCGCGTTGAAGGGTGTTACTGGCAGGGGTTACTTGCCATTCACCTAGATAAAAAGGCGGTTGCTGCATAATTGGCTCATTTTTATAGTTATTAGTGCACTTAACTTTTTGCGTTAATCACATGAGAAGTGCTAGTTATTTTTATTAAGTGTAACAATGCGTTGTGGAAACGGAATTTCAATATTGGCATCGTTAATTGCTTTATACACGCTGCCATTAATAGCAAGCTTAGTTTCAATAATTTTAGTGGTGGGTACCCAATAGCGATAGCTAATAGTAACGCCGCTATCAGCAAAGCGCTCTATGCCAATTTGTGCATTGGGTTGTTTAGCGACGAGTTCATGCTGTATGAGCACGTTTTCAATTAGGTTGATTGCTGTATCACTGCAGGCACTGTAGGCAATATCTATTTCACCTTTTACTAAAGAGTAGCTAAATGAGTTGTGCAGAATTTCGCCAACAATATGTTTGTTGGGAATGGTTATTTCTACTTTTTCTTCATTAATTAATACGGTGTGCCCCAGCTCAATTACTTTTACTTGGCCGCTAACACCTTTTACTTCTATGGTATCGCCGACCACAAATGGCCGTGTAGCAATAATAGCAAGCCCCGCGCCATAATTAGAAAGCATGCCTTGTAACGCTAGGCCTGCACCCAATGAGGCTGCACCTATTGCAGCAACAAATGGGGTCACACTAATACCAATTTTACCCAGCGCAATAATGATCACCATAATGATTAGCAGTACTTTCACTACATTACTGACAAAGTTGGTTAAGGTAATATCGACGTTATGCCGCGTCATTAAATTGGCAACACCTTCGGCGAGCTTTTTCGCCACCCACAGGCCAACCAATAGTATAAAAATAGCGCCGACTATTTGCATACTATAGGTGACTAAATACTCGGTAAGTAGGGCGTAGTATTTTTCAAATTGCTGAATTTCGGAACTGATCATGGTGGGCTCTAGTTTTAGTTAGATTGTTATCAACTTACTATAACAAAGTGCTCACTAAAAATGGATATAATAGTGGTACTATCACCGCAGTTAATAACGCACTCAATGCCATAGCCACTGATGAAAACGCCCCTATTTTTGGGTGCTCGGCAATTGCAGCGGCTGTACCTATAGCGTGACAAGCCGTTCCCATTGCAATGCCTTGTGCCTCAAAGTTAAATATTTTAATTAGTTTTAGTAATAAAAAGCCAAACAAAGCCCCAAGTAAACCAATAAAAATAACCATGGCAGCAGCCAACGAGCTGATCCCCCCAAGTGAATCGGTGACAAGTAATGCAATAGGTGTCGTAACGCTGAGTGCGGCAACTGAGGCGCTGAGTTGCGAGGGGGCAGCAAATAAAATACTTAATACAAAAGCCACCAATGTGGCATTAACAATACCAATACTGCAAGTGACAAAAATGAGTAAAAAGTTTTTTCGAATATGCATAAACTGCTGATATAAGGGCAGGGCTAACGCAACGATTGCAGGCTCGAGTAACCAACTAAGTAATTGGCTATGAGAGGAAAATTTCGCATAAGGCAAATCTAGATTAACTAATAATAAGGCAATTATTGCAATACTTAAAAATACGGGGTTTGTGAGGGATTTTAATATGCTGTGACTCACTCTCACATTGAGCATTTTTAGCCCTAAAAAAAGAGCGATTATAAAAGGGATAGTTAACCACCAAAGACTTGGCGTTATTGCACTGATTTGCTCATTCATTGTTTTCAGTGCCTTTAAAGTGACCAACGATACTGGCTACTAAAATTAAGCTACTAAAGGGCACTATAATCATCACGGTGGTTAAAAATGGCCAATGGGTTTTTATAAGTCCCAAGTGTTCAATAAAGCCAACGCCTGCAGGAATAAAGAAAATAGGCATTACATTTAAAATAGGCGAGGCACATGGGGTAAGTTGTTGCTCTTTAACAATGCCTGATAAAAGCAGTACCAGTAAAATAACCATTGCTAACAGTGGCGCAGGGAAACTGGCATCAATAAAGTGCATAATAAGTTTGCCCGCTGCCAAACAAAGCAAAATGATAGCACTACTTAAAAAGTATTTCATGGCGATGACTCAATACAATAGAGGATTATCACTTTAACAAATAACGCTGTTTTGTGCATTGTGCCTTAGTATTAGCATCAATGTTACCAGCGCTTGGCGTTTGCAAACTCAATACCAGTTTTACCTTTTGCTTTAGCAATGGCCTTTTTAGTATTGGGGTTGATTAATAAGCGAATTTGGCTCCATGTTTCTTTGGCGAGTATTTTTCGAGCTGGGGCTTTATAGCTTTGTTGAGTTACTCGCTTTATTGCCGCTAATGTGTCAGGTGAACGTGCTTGTAATGTATCAAGCATTTCTTTCGTTGCTTTATCTGTATCGTCGGTTGTTTTTGTTACTAAACCGAGTTCAAAAGCGTGTTGAGCACTAATGGGGTCAGCATGGCTTGCTAGCCAAAGTGCTTGGTCGCGTTTTACTAGTCCTGCAAGCATAACATTAGCGCCCATGTCGGGGCATAACCCCCAGCGCGCTTCCATAATGGCGAGTTTGGCATCGTGATGAACAACCCGGTAATCAGCCCCGAGCGCTATTTGTAGCCCACCACCGAGGCAATTTCCGTTAATTTTAGCAATTACAGGCACACTCAATGATTGCCAACCTAAGACTACTTTTTGTGCTAGGTTTTGATTACCAGGCAGCCATTTAAATAGGAGCTTTATAATGTTGAATGGTGAGGCCATAACCGCATTGATATCGAGTCCTGCACAAAAGTGTTCACCCTCACCGGTTAATACAACCGCACGAATACTGGCGTCTTTTTTTATATTTTTAATCACCTTGTTAAGCTCAACAAACATAGCAAAGCTTAAGGCATTTTGTTTTTCTTCGCGATGCAATGTAACAGTGGCAATACCCTGTTTTTTTTCTAATTTTATCATTATGCACTCCTCTGACCTGTTGTTTGAGCTTATGTTTTTATTGATGTTAAGTAAAGTGGATGAAGATGAATAAAAACAAAGTGAATTTTTTAAAGCAAATGGGGTCTGTTATCTTTAACGATTAACTTAATTTTTAAGGGTAACACCTTACGCTAACTAATCGTTAATCTATCTATAAGTATTAGGAATAAATAAAAAAGTCAGTATTTAACGTGTTTTTTTATCAAAACCCCAACAACTTTTGATATTATGATACCCACTTAAAAGCTCAGAGGTTAACCATTCATGTCAGGTCCACGTTTATTTACGATAGAAGAAGCAACTCATCAAGCTTATGATATTTTTTTAGAGCTAGCTCCCAATAATTTAAGCGATAAAGATGTTGAAGAATTTAACCTGCACCGTGAAGAGCTAGGCTTTATTGAAGAAGATGAGCCTGATGAACAGTGGCAAGACTTTGTTGCCTTAGAAATTGAACCTGAGCATTTTATTCAAGTATTAGTAGGCCTTGAGTTTGATAATGAAGACGTATTATTTGCGAAAATTTTAATTAGCCGTGATAAAGATGCACCTTTTTGTCATATTTTGTGGAAAGAAAGTGAATAACCATTTCTCCGCTTTTTTGTTATTGCCATTTGCAAGAGAACGTATTTTGCGAAACTCCTTTGTATTACTGCTTTTATTATTTAGCTGCTTTAGCTGGGCTGTTGATCCTTTTGAAGATTTTCATGAGTATGGTCAGCTTTCAGATGAAGAGATTCATGAGTTACACAAAGGCGAAGTACTGTATGGCGATACCGAATTTGGTTTTATTTTAAGTAAAGGTAACACTAATTCAACCAGTTTTAAGCTTAAAGGGAACCTTTATCAAGATTTTGAAAACTGGCGAAATCAATTCAAAATAGACTCCCTCTACAAACGTGACGAAAATGAAGAAACAGGTGAGTCTGATGTGACTGCTAATCGCGTGTTTGTATCTGCACAAGGCAACTATAAAGTAGGGGTTAAAAACTCGTCGTTCTTTATTTATGGGGATTACGAGGAAGATGAATTTAGTGGCCTTGATTTTAAAAGCACGGTAGCAACTGGTTATGGTGCACGTGTTTATCAAGGGGTTAAAAATAAAGTAGATATAGATATTGGCCCAGGTTTATACCGCTCAGTTGCTGATGATGAGTCAACAGCACTTGAAGACGACAAAGACAAAATGGGCTATTTACTTCGTATTGCAATGCAGTGGGAACGGTTGGTATCTGAGCGCACCCGATTTAATCAGGATATTAGTATAGAGCAGTCATTGTCTGGGCTTAACTCTCGGTTAAAGTCAGAAACGGCATTAATTAGCCAAGTGGTTGGCGCGGTATCGCTTAAATTTGCGTATATGTACCGTTATAATTCTAAGCCTGAGGAAGATAAGCTTAAATACGATTCAGAGCTCAGTGCAACCTTAGTGTACAGTTTTTAATTTTTTTAACTTTTTAATTGAGAGTGTTATGTATCAGCATAAGCAGTATGCGGTATTTATATTTGTAGTATTAGCGTGGATCAGTGGTTTTGTTGCGCTTGCATGGAACTTAATCGGTGCCGATGCCCCATTAATCGTATTTGCGGGTATTTTAGTGCTGGTGGGTTTTTTATTTCATGGTTTAACCATTAAAGTTGACGAAACTCATATTAGCTGGGCATTTGGTCCAGGTGTTGCCGGCCAAAAATTAGCATTAGAAGACATAGTGGATGTAAAGGCAGTACAAAACTCATACCGTCATGGTATTGGTATTCGCATTACACATGATGGTTGGATTTATTCGGTATCAGGCTTTAGTGCGGTGCAATTAACGCTTAAAGATGGCACTCAGTATCGCTTAGGCACGAATGACCAAGAGGGGCTAGTTGCTGCGCTTGAAGATAAAATAACCCCAGGCGAAGTACCAGCAGCAGAGCCTCAAGTTAAATTACGTACGCATAATAATATGCTATAAAAAAA
>NZ_BADU01000072.1:0-35778 GCF_000239875.1 Pseudoalteromonas sp. BSi20311
CCGTGAACTCACAGCAAATCAATGACTTTTTATATACTGCCCAACAAATGATCAAAAACATGGATTGATCCGCCATTCATTACTTGGCATAACTGATACAAAACGCATATACTGTACACTTATACAGTATATGCGTTTTAGGTTGTGTTATGTTTGTTATTCCCATTTATATAGAGGCCGGTGTTTGCGGGTTTGAATCGCCTGCAGCGCAGTATAGTGAGTTAGGGATATCACTCGACGAGCTATTAATAAAACACCCAGATGCCACCTTTATTGGCGTTGCCTCAGGATGCTCTATGCAAGAAATTGGTATTTTTGAGGGCGACTTACTGTTAGTTGACCGTGCTGAAATTCCCAAAGATGGCGATGTTATTGTGGCAAACTTAAATGGTTTATTTGTATGTAAGCTGCTAGATAAAACTAATGCGCGGCTGCTCTCGGCTTCTGCTGCTTATAAGCCCGTGCAATTAACCGAGTCTGATGAATTTCAACTTGAAGGCGTGGTAACCCGCTCAATTAGGTTGCACCGCCAAAGCCCAGAGTTACTTTCATGTATGCCTTAGTTGATGCGGTTGCTTTTTATGCCAGCGCCGAAAAAGTATTTGATCCCGCCATTCGCTCAAAGCCGGTAGTGGTGCTTACCAATAACGATGGCTGCGTGTGTGCGGTATGCCCGATTGCCCGTAAGCTTAATATTCCTAAATTTGGCCCTTACTTTAAAGTAAAGCAATTACTAGCAAAACATCAGGTGGTTGTGCGCTCATCTAACTACGAGCTGTACGCTAATTTAAGCGATAGAATGATGAGTGTGATTGGCCGCTTTTGTGACACCCAGCATGTTTACAGTATTGACGAATCGTTTTTGCACTTTAAAGGCTATCAGCCACTAATTACCGATTGGCATCAATACGGCCAGCTAATTAGGCGTACGGTATGGCGCGAAACCAAACTCCCTGTGGGGGTTGGTTTTGGACCAACGCCGACCTTAGCTAAAGCCGCGAATCATGCCGCTAAAAAGCTAACTGGCTTTAATGGGGTCGCCGTGATTGATGATGAAGCAAGCCGACAAGCTATTTTACAACGTATGCACTGCCAAGATGTATGGGGAGTGGGTAAACGTTTAGCTAAAAAACTGACGCTAATGAATATTAATACTGCGTGGCAACTGGCTGGGCAAAGTCCAAAAGCAATTCGTCGCCAATTTAGCGTGGTGCTTGAGCGCACAGTTAACGAGCTCAATGGCATTACCTGTTTAAACTGGGATGATGTACGCCAAGACAAACAAGCTATTTTTTCAACACGTAGTTTTGGCCAGCGCCTTAGCGATCCTGATGCAGTGAGAACCGCATTAATAAATCATGGCAGCGTGGTTGCACAAAAATTAAGAGCGCAACAGTCGCTCACTCATCGTATTTATATTTTTGCGGCCAGCTCGTCACATGAGCAAGCCTTTTATAAAAAGTCAGCTATGCATCAATTTGATCCGCCCACTAACGATACCCGTGTTATAGCGAGTGCCGTATCAAAGAGTTTTGAGCAGATATATCAGCCGGGTATTCGTTTTTATAAATGCGGGGTCGGTGCGTTAGAGCTCAGCCCACAGCAGTTTCAACAACATACGTTATTTGAGCAACAAACCGATAACCCGCAGTTAATGGGCTGCTTAGATGCGATAAATCATCGCTTTGGTAAAGGAATGCTTAGCGTGGCAAGCAGCCAACTAAACGAACGCTGGCATATGAATAGAGCTTTTTTATCGCCGCAATACACAACCCGTTGGCGCGATATTCCTAAAATACAGTGTTAGTCAGCAACTTTAATAAATTCGCATTCTACACTTGGGTTATCTAAGGTGTATTTAAGGGTGTTATCGGTTAAAAAAATAATGGTTTGTTTAATGGTTCTTTCGTGAATTGGATTATCACATCGGCTCATACGTAAGCCGTTTTCTAGGCCATTAGTTTTGTATTTAAGTGAGCTGGTAATAAAACAATAATTAGGCTTTTGAATAGTACGAGTGCCATTGTGTAATGAGTTAAACAAAATCTCTTTACCTAAGCTAAAACCTTGCTCAGGATCTTCAGGGTTATTAAATTGCAATCGACTATTAGTGCATAAACCCGAGTTACTTGAGGTAACTTCGTAATTACCTAGCTTAGTTTTTAATAGTGGAATAAAGCGAGTTTTATTACTTGGGCCTGCCACTGCATAACAGCTAAAAAGGCTTATGGTAAGTAAAACCAGTGTGAAACATTTCATTATAAGCTCTATCCTCGTGTATCAACCATGATCAAGCACTGTGACTATGCTTAGCTATTTCTAACTATAACAGAGATTTACTATAAAAGATGCGAAGTCGTTACGTTATGAACTGCCGCGCAAAGACTAATTTAAAATACGTAGCTAACAACAAATACGATTAAACTAGGTGTAAGCTTTATTACATAAAGGGGGAAGAAAATGCATTACTTGTGATTAACCTGAACTCTGGTTAAGAGATTTACTAACATGTTTAATCAAAAAATATTTTTACCTACTTTTCTCTAGCTAGAAATTTTTAGTGAAAACAAGGCGAAATTACGCGTCAATAGCTAGCCTATTGCAAGTAAATTCAACGCAGTTAGCGCTGAAAATAGCTGCTTGAGATGGATTTATTATCCGGAGTTCAGGTTAATTAAGTAATGCATTAATAATAAGCTGAGTTTATTGCCAGTACTTAGCAAATAACTGCGGGTAACTTTGTTTTAAAAACTTAGGCTTGTCTTTAAAGCGTTTGCCTTTAGGTTGTTCAAGTCCTGAGGAAATAAACGGTAATTCATCGTCATTACGTTCTTCATATAACAAACCTGCAATTAGGTCATACTCATCTAAATACGGGTAAGGTTGCTCGTTTAAAAAATAAAGCGGTGTGCACTGAGCTAAGCTATCAGGGTTTTCTAGTGCGGCTTTAAATACGGCTTCACCACGGGATATTAACCAACAACGAAATTCTGAAAAGCCATATTCGTCATTACAGCCTGCCATAACAAACGCCGCACCAAATAAATCCCAAGTATAACTTTGGCGCATACAAATACTAAACTGTTTATCAAATTCAATTAATTGCTCATCTGATAAGTCACTCAGTGCCGACTTAAGCGATTGGCACACTGAATCGGGCTCTGAGGTTTTATCTTCGACAGTAACCAAGCGCCAAAAATCAGTTAAGGTTAGCTCACTCATGCAAGGATCTCTTTTACCCGACCCACTTGGCCGTCTTCTAATTGTACTTTAATACCATGCGGGTGATTAGGCGACTTGGTTAATAAACGCGACACAATACCATTAGTTAATGTACCACTGCGTTGATCTTGTTTAAGCACAATATTAACCTCTGTGCCGGGTGTTATTTGTGAACGTGTTGGAACAGCCATATATAATCTCTTTTGCTATTTTTGGGGATTATAGCCTGCTTAATAAAATCTCTCTATATTAAAGCTTTTACTAGGCCTATAAATGCCTGAACTACGTTAAAATGAAGAATAGCTAAACAAAAACAACATACCTATTTTTACTTCTTAAAAAATGAAATGGCATTGTTTTTTATATGAATATTTAAACTAGCTAATACATTACAAATAAGCTGCTCAATGTAATCTAGCTGATTTTTTTGTTTTGCCTGCTCTAGTGCGATAGCATCAATAAAATAACAGCTTACGGTAAACTTTGATGGTAAATTATTTAAATCTGCCGAATGGGTAAGAAAGCTAAAGCCCTCAACATTATCTTTTATTTGCTCGCAAGCCAGTGTTAATTGCTGACGAATACGTTTATCTAGCTGCTTTTGGGTTTTGGTCATTGTTTATTACTGCTCAGCGGTTTGTTGCTTTTTAAATTCTTTGTAGCTGTCTTGTTGTTGTTTAACACATTCATGGTATTCCTTGTCAGCCATATGACTGCACTCACCTAATCGGGCTGATTGAATTTCATGATAACGGCTATCACTGCTACACCCTGCTAACACTACGATTACCGATAACGAAAGTAGATACTTTAAGTTATGATTCAACATTCAAAATTCCTTATATTTTAACCGGAAAACTACTGATTTTCGTTATTTTTGCTGTATATTGCACTGGTTTTGTATTTATAACCGTTAAGGGCACGTTATGATGTTGTCGCAGTTACAAGAGCTGTTCCAGCGTATCGATAAAAGTAAATTATTTCAATCATTTGTTATTGCAGTTATTGTTGTTTCTGCACTGACCGTAGGTGCACATACCTATTCGTTACACCCTACCGCTGAGCTATTTCTACATTGGATGGATATAGGCATTACGGTGTTTTTCTTAATCGAACTAGTTATTCGTTATATTGCCAGTAAAGGTATCAGAGACTTTTTCTCCAAAGGCTGGAACATATTTGACTTCATTATAGTGATCGGAAGTTTATATCCTGCGGCAGGCTCGACTATTTTTATTGCTCGACTGCTGCGTATTTTCCGCGTACTACGTTTGGTGTCTATGATCCCAGAGCTGCGCTTATTAGTGAACTCACTAATAAAAGCTATCCCGCAAATGGGCTACATTGCGCTGCTAATGTTTGTAATTTTTTATATTTATGCTGCTACAGGTAGCATGTTATTTGCTGAGATAAACCCGGTACTGTGGGGCGATGTGTCTATTTCTATGCTCACCTTGTTTAGAATAGCCACCTTCGAAGATTGGACCGACGTGATGTACGAAACCATGGCGGTATACAAATTAAGTTGGATTTTTTACTTAACCTTTATCTTTTTAACTGCATTTGTATTTTTAAATATGATGGTCGGGGCAATCTTAGAGGTGATGAGTGAAGAGCATCGCAATGCACGTGAAGAGCAAGCCGATAACGACTCACTACCGGCCACCCAAGGCCAAGTAAACGAATTAAAAGCACAGCTAACAGAGTTAAAGCAATTACTTAAAAATAAATAGCATGTATAAAAGGGCAAGTATGCACTTGCCCTATTATTTATACTTTAAACTTGCCTACTAAGTCCGTTAATATCGATGAAAGACGGCTCATTTCATTACCGTTGTCACTGGTGCTAACAGCAATATCACTGACCTCATCGGCTGCATTTTTAATCTCGATAACGTTTCGGTTTATGTCTTCAGCTACGTGTTGCTGCTCTTCAGCTGCGGTGGCTATTTGGGTATTTAAATCGCTAATATTAACAATAGAGGCTGTGATCTCGCTAAACTGTTGTTGCGCCGAATGAGCAAGCTCTACAGTTTTATTAGTAGTTTCTATACTGCGTTCCATGTCTTTAGACACTTTAGATGACATAGTACGTAGTTTATCTAACTGCGACGCCACTTCTTCGGTCGACTCGGCAGTGCGTTGCGATAACGCACGCACTTCATCAGCAACCACTGCAAAACCTCGCCCATGCTCTCCAGCGCGCGCAGCTTCTATTGCAGCATTCAATGCTAGTAAATTGGTTTGCTCAGAAATACCGCGAATAACGCTCAAAATAGACATAATATTTTCGCTTTCTGCATCAAGTTGAGTGATATCTGCTGAAGCACGGTTAATTACATCACATAACTGCACCACACTTTCTACGGTTTGAGTAATAACCGATTGCCCCAAGTCTGATGCTTGTTGTGTTTGAACCGCTAAATCCGCCGCATTCGCACAACTACTCGACACTTCATTAGCAGTGGCAGCCATTTCATTAATAGCCGTTGCCGCCATTTCTAAGGCTTGTTGTTGCTGACTGGTAGAGCTTGTTAATTGTGCAGCTTGCGATGAAGTTTGCGATGAAGTTTTGCTGACATTTTGCGCACACTCATTAATTTGCGTCACCAGCTCACTGATCAAATTTAAAAATAAGTTAAAACTAGTGGCTAATTTAGCGGTTTCATCCTTAGTTTTTATCGCTAGGCGCTGGGTTAAATCCCCTCCTCCTTGTGATATTTCAGTTAAACCGTCGCTTACCTCAACAATAGGAGCAGAAATAAGTTTAGAAATATAACTCGCTATCGCGATAAATACGGCAATTAATATCGCGCTAATAATTAAAATGGTATAAGCCATTGCATTAGCCGCGCTCATTACCTCAGACTTTTCTACCACCCCAATAAACTTCCACCCCAAAATGGGTGACGTGTAAATATTGGCCATATACTGTTTTCCATCAATATCGACATCAAACAGGCCTTGATTATTTTTAGCTAAATCGGCATATTTTCCGCCCTCAATATCAGCTAGGTTTTTAAATCGGTAATCTGGGTGCTTTACATCCACCAGCACACTGCCGCTGTCTTCAATCAACATTAGGTAGCCTGTTTCGCCTAATTTAATATTAGCAATTATGTCAGTAAGCCCTCCTAATGAAACATCCATCCCTTGAGCACCAATTAACTCGCCGTTATCAATAATGGCTTTAACCGTAGATACAATCACTAAATCATCAGCTGCCCAGTAGTAAGCATTAGTGCGGGTTGTTTTACCGTTCGCTTGTTTAGCGGTTTTATACCATGGGCGCTGACGGGGGTCGTAATTAGCGTTTACGTTTCCCATAGGCCATTGAATATAACCACCTTGTTCATTCCCCATGTAAATATAAGCAAGCCCAGGGTGAGTCTCACCAAAGTGATTAAATAAACTATAAGCAGCTTGCTCTGTTGGGCTTTGATTAGGATGATCAAGCATTACCTCAGTGCCGATATCCATATGTGTTTTTATGTTTTTACGGGCATTTTTAATTGTTTCATGAGAGGCTAAGTAATCAACATTTTTGGCAATTTCAGCAAAAAACATGGTAATTGCGTTATCAACTTGGCGGGCTTCTCGTTCACTTAGTACGGAGAAATTTTCCAGTGCTTGCTCTCTGGTTTGAGAAATAACTAAAGCGGCTATAATTAATAACGGTAGAGCAATTGCTGATGCAAAAGAGAGCTTTAATTTTTTTGATATATTCATGAAGTTAACCTCTAAAAACACTCTTAAAAATATAGTGTGACTAAAGGCGTTGAGCAAGAAATGAGACAAGAATATTAATATTGATTCGCAAGGTTAATAAAAAGGGCTAGCCGTAGCTAACCCTTTAAATTAATAAATTAGAGAATTATTCACCGTCTACAATAATGCGTAACATACGACGCAGTGGCTCTGCTGCGCCCCATAAAAGCTGATCGCCTACGGTAAAGGCGCTAATATATTTTGCCCCCATGGCAAGTTTACGAATACGGCCAACAGGAATACTCAGCGTGCCGGTTACTTTAACTGGGGTTAAGTCGGTACAGGTAAGGTCGCGCTGATTAGGAATTACTTTAACCCACTCATTATGCGAGGCTAAAATTTCTTCTATTTTCTCAACGCTAATGTCTTCACGTAGTTTAATCGTCATCGCTTGGCTATGACAACGCATTGCACCAATACGTACACATAAACCATCTATAGGCACAGGCTGTTTTGATGAGCCTAAAATTTTGTTGGCTTCTACTTGCGCTTTCCATTCTTCTTTTGATTGACCGCTTGGCATAGGCACATCAATCCATGGGATTAAGCTACCTGCTAGCGGCACACCAAATTGGTCTTGTGGCAAATCGCTTGATGCCATTTTTTCGCTGACTATTTTATCAATTTCTAAAATAGCTGAACTTGGGTTATCTAATTGCTGCGCAACACTTGCATGAATAGCACCCATTTGGGCAATGAGCTCTTTCATATTGCGCGCACCGGCGCCCGACGCAGCTTGGTAGGTCATTGGGCTTACCCATTCGATTAGGTCTTGCTCAAATAGACCGCCCAGTGCTAGTAGCATAAGTGAAACCGTGCAGTTACCACCTACAAAGGTTTTAACACCTTGCTCTAGCCCTTGTTCAATCACATCTTTGTTAACAGGGTCAAGCACAATAATACTGTCGTCACTCATGCGCAGTGCAGAGGCTGCATCTATCCAATAGCCATCCCAACCCGATTCACGTAATTTTGGATACACCGCATTGGTATAATCGCCACCCTGACAGGTAACAATAATGTCCATTTTTGCAAGTTCAGAGATATCACTGGCATCTAAAAGCGGTTTAGCTGCACCCGCTAACTCAGGGCCAAGCTGACCCGCTTGTGAGGTGGTGAAAAAGGTGGTGTCGATATGTGCAAAATCATGTTGTTGTTCCATTCGCTCGAGTAACACTGAGCCTACCATGCCGCGCCATCCGACTAATCCTACTTTTTTCATTGTTTGTTCCACTGTTTGATTCATAAAAGGAGCCTATACATTAAAAATTAAAAATTCATTGCGTGAGATTTAATTTTTACAGCCCTAAGCTAACACCACCAGCACGCTAAAACTAGTCAATAAACTGTAACTTAAATATTTTTCATACACATAAAAAAGCCCTGTATAAAATACAGGGCTAATGAGTAGTTAGGCGTTGTTATAAATCCTATCCTTGGGCTTTTACTTAAAACTCGTAACTATAACTAATATCAAAGTTCATACCGACTTCTTTAGAGCGAACAATAATATCTGATTGCGATACTTCCTGATCTTCATTAAGTAGATTTTTAACTTTAAACTTCACCTTAGAATTAAAATCAGGGTAAAAGGTATAAACTAAATCTAATGAATGAAATGGCTGCTCATAAGCATCATCTCGACTCGCTACACCTGCTGCTAAAATACGCTCACCAAATACGTTATAAACCAAAGAGCTACTGTGCATACCATCGAGTGAATCATAGTTAAGTTGCAAATTAACAACGTACTCTGAGTGACCCGTCATACGTTTTTTAGGATTAGTTAACGTACCGGCAAGCGCAGGATCGATAGACGCTTCTGAGTCACTCAAAGTAATATTACCACTGGTAAATAACCCTTCAGATAAAAACGTGAGGTCTTGCAACCATTCAGCTTCTATACCGTAGACCTCAGCAGTTTCACCATTAATAAATGAGGCTGAATAGTCTTCATCGCCAATATTAAGAACGGTTTCAATGGGGGCTGTAATGTCTTTATAAAAGGCAGCAACACTAAACGAATTACCGGCTTCACCGTAATATTCATAACGTAAGTCATAGTTTTTAATCGGGCTACTTTTAAGCCCTGTACGACCAAATGTTCTAATATCGGTAAGTGGATCAAAGTAGGTAACCGGTACCACTTCACGAAAATCCGGACGAACTACCGTTTCACCATAACCAGCACGTACTTGATAGTTGTCAGCGCCTACGTAGGTAACAGAAAGCGCAGGGTACCAATCGTCTGAAACAATAGAGCCCGCTTGAATTTTTTCAGGGTCGTAGAAAGTATTCAAGTCATCTTGATCAAATATTAGGCTAGATGTACCAATAGACGTTTGTTTAAATTGTTCATAGCGTACACCACCGCTAATGCGTAGCCATTGATCATAAAACACATCAAATGAGGCATAACCCGCATCAACTTTTTGTCCTGCTAGGTAATCATCCGCATCAGGGGCTGTTGGTTCATTAAAATCAACCAGTATCGCGTTATTATTAATAAATTCATCGCTTAGGTATCCGCTATTATTGAGCGCATTATCACTGCCGTCATTTATAGTGATACCAGCACCACCACTGTTATTAATAGCAAAACTGGAGGTATTAAAAATACGTGCTCTATCTGAGAAGTCATAGCCTACTTTAAATTCAACATCCATGCTGTCAAAGCTAAGCGGTAAGTTTAAATTACCACTGTAAGACTTTACGCGTTCTTCCATGTTGGTGTATGACATAATAACACGGTTATCATCACCTGTAATTTGAGAACCCGCATACGAACCGTCGGTGTTGTACTCATCGCGAAATTCAAAGTCAGCATTTGTAGGAATATCCGTTGTTGCTTTCGCTTCGGTATACTGCCAATCAGCGCCAATCCCCATGTAATCTAAAAAGGTGTGCTGACCAATAAACTGGGTAATATTGAGTTGTCGCTCTTCATAGTTAAAAGTATGGTTACGGTTAGCAACGCCATCCCCTGCAATACTGAATGTTGAACTGCCCGCTGGACTTTGCGAAATCGCAATTTCAGACTCATCTTCATTATCAATAATGTACAGCTGCTGCGCTGATATGCTGTGGGTATCTAGGGTATAGCCTAAACTAAATGACGCATTATAACGCTCGTTTTCTGTGGTCACTTGAGCATTTTTTACTGTATTAAAACATGAATTTGCAACATCATCGGCAGTATTTAGTGCTGTCGTACAGTCAATTTTTCCGTCTTCATTTTTTAAATCTTGGCTTATCACTGAGCTAAATCGGTCTTCAAAATCCCACTCGTTTTTATAAGCACCAGAAAGCATAAAGCCTAACTTGCCGCCAAAGTAAGATTCGCTAAAGCTATCACCATAATGGGCTTTAATATTGTATTGTGGATCGAGAGAGTCTTCTTTTAACTCATAACCAAGCGGTAACGACTTCAGTAATTCGTTGTTAATCGCAGTCGCTTGCTCTGCACGTGTTGTGTCACCATCGACTAAGCCATCGCGCTTTACAATGTTACCAATACCAAAATCACCTCGGTATTGTGTTATTGCAGATGATAACGCATCAGGGAGTCCGCTTTCTTTACGGTTGTAAGTAAAACCGTCGCTTGCCGCGGTGTTATAACCAACACCCACCTCTACACCCGCTGTAAACTCGCTTGGTGCAGCTTTGGTTCTAATGTCAATATTACCGCCACCAAACGCGGCAGGCATATTTGGTGAGTAAGCTTTTTGTACCGCCATGCTGGAAATAATACTAGCGGGAAAAATATCAAGCGGGATCACATTGCGAGTTAAATCGGGGCTGGGTATGTACGCACCATTTAAACGTGCACTCGAATAACGCTCACCTAAACCACGCACATAAATGAACTTGCCATCAACGAGGGTTAAACCGGTTACACGCCGAAGAGCAGAAGCGGCATCGCTATCGCCAGTACGCGCTAATTGCTCTGAGCCTAAAATATCGGCTACAAAGGCTTGGTTTTTTCGCTCTTCAACCACAGCAGCAGCACTGCCTTGTAAACGCGTACCTACTGCCACTACTTCTTCTATTTCTTGGGCTACATCAACATCATTTTGCGCAGCAAACAGGCTTACAGATTGGGCACACAGCCCTAAACCAATCGCCCATGTAATTTGATTAAGTCTATGCTTTTTAGACATAAGATACATCCTGATCAGATTATACAAAAGAGGCGCCAAACGCTTATTATGCAAGCTCCAAGGCGCCTTCAAAAGTTTATAAATAGTGTTAAATTAGTCTGCGTTAGCTGCGGCTACTGCTGCTTCAACCCATTTATACCAATTTGACGTTGTATCCTGATCCGATACGGCACCGATGTAATTAACAGAATCAAAGAACGCATCTGTTGTACTTAAATCAGTGGCAGTGACGCTCACATCTGAAGAAGCCGTATTAGTAGCAAAACCATTCGCAGCAAGAACAGCAACGTCATCTGTTAAAATTTCACTGGCACCGCCATTTTCAAACCAGGCAGTTTTAGTTTGTCCAGCAAGTGGGCCACCAGCAAAAGTATCTGTATTAGCGAAATTATTTGAACACGCCATTACTGAGCTAGTAAAAGAGATGTTATCGGCTTGCTTCTCACCATCACCTGAGAATTCAATACATTGAGTATTAACGGCGTTTTTCTTAACGATTAACGCGTTATAAATGCTTGAATTAAATTGGTCATCAAACTTGTAAGCTTGTGAAGGGTCATCATCACGAACTGAATTGCCATCAGTGGTGATTACCGTCACGTTAGCAACCATAGGGTTTGAAGGTGATACTTGCGCAGAAGATGAACCTTTAACACCGTCAGACTCAAAACCATTGTTACCCATATTAACCACTGAACCGTCGTTTAGCGTTACTGTACCGTGCTGAACAAATAAGTACTGTGCCTTACCTTGCCAACCAGCATCAAAGTCAAACGAATCATCTTGGGTATCAGTCACTGCAATATGCTTAAGCGTGGTTGCACCACCAAAAATTTCAATACCGTCATCAAAGCCTTGGTGAATATGAATGTAATCAAACTCAGAGCCTGAACCAACAGCATTAAGTGTTAATGAATTTAAATCGTCGCCTTCACCACCTACGCGAGGGCCAGAGCCTGCATACCATACTTTAGCCCATTTAATATTACCGCTTGAATCGCTATTATCGTTACCACCAAAGTAGCTTGTAATACCTTCAGAGGCTACGTTACATGTACCGCCATCACGCTCTGCATCAGTACATTGATCTGTAATACCTTGGCCATTAATGATAATACCACCCCAGTCAGCATAACGTGCACCTTCACCAGCTGTATCAAAACGGTCAAAGGCATTAGCTGAGGTAAATACTACTGGTTTTTCTGCTGTACCCACGGCTTGAATTTTTGCACCACGTGCAATGCGTAAAATCGCTTCACCTGATTGAAACGCAAGGGTTGCGCCAGGCTCTACAGTCATCGTTGGGCCATTAGTAGGAATAGAAAAGCCATCAACAGTGTTGCCATCTTCACCAATCTGCAGGGCGTCAGCAAATACATGTACACCACCGCCAGGTAACTCTTTAAAAGTAATGTTGTTAGTAATTGAAATAGTTTTACTTGAAAATGAATCGTTGTATAAGCAATCTATACCACTGACCACACCTGTAACCGTGCCTGCATCTGATTCATAGCTTGCACATACAGCCTCATCATCCGTTGTTGAACCGGTGTTGTTATTAGAATTATTAACACTGTTGTCTGTACTGGTGCTGTTATCATTAACGGTTGGTGTAATTTCTATATCACCACCACAACCAGCAAGTGTCATTGCTGTAGCCACTAAGCTGATTTTGAATAAGCCAGATAATTTCATTGTTCACTCCGTAAAAGTATTTAATTATTGTGTTAGCGCTTTAAGTAATAACTTAAGTCACTTTAAGGCACGATACTCATGCATTAAGGTCACTTGAGTTATCGAATACGAAGTACAATACGGGAGTGTTATGACAATGAAGTTACACTTTAATAAACATAAAATGACAATGTTAATTAATTAAAAATCAATTGGTTGCTTTAAAAAGGCAGGCAAAAAAACCACACTAACTGAACGTGAGTGTGGTTTGAGTAGTGCAATTATGAAGTGGTGTTTAGTGCGTCAATTAAGAACTAATAATCGCACTATAAAAATTAAAGCAGTGCTGTTTTTAATGTTTGCGCATGCACTTTTTCGCGTTTTACATATTTGATCCATTGCTGGGCTAAACGTTGCGACTTTTTGTGTTTTTCGGCTTGTTCAAACGCAAGGATAGACGCATCAAAGTTTTGTAAATTGTATTGTGCCATCCCTAAAGCAACAAACGCATTTGATTCAAAATCAAGGCCGCCTTTATCCAATGCCATTCGCGCTGCATCGGCAGCTTCGTCATACTGTTCTGTGTTTACATACACTTCAGCTAGACGCTGATCGTACTTACCATGTTCTGAACGCTCTGCAGCTTTGGTAAAGTAACTAATCGACTTAGCATCTTCTTTAGCTTGTACCATGGCCTCAGCTACAAAGGCATAATTTTTAGCTGTGGGTTCAGCAATGCCCTGCTCTATTGCTTTACTCATTACATTGGCCGCTTTATAAGCAAGTTGATTGTATAAGTACACCTGCGCAAGCTGCCTTAGATCAGATTTAGAGGTTAAAAATCCTTGCTGATAAGCCGCCTCTAAAACACTAAGCTGCTGTTTTTCTTGCCCAGTTTCACCGTACATACCGGCTAATTGCACCCAATATTCAGGTTTGTTGTATAGCTTTACCATACGCTCTAGTACGCTGACTACTTTATCGGTTTGGTTAAGTGAGTAATACATAGCGCGTTGCAGTACCAGCCAGTTTTCTTTTGGTACTTTGCCTTCGCTATCACTTAAGTTAATGGCTTGGCTAATGTAATTCAGGCCTTGCGCATAGTCTTTTAATTGATAGTAGGTTTGCGCTCTTAATAAATAATACGCATCAGTTTTAGGCTTTGTATTAATGGCATCCCATTTGTCTAAAAATGCAATCACCTTTTTGTAGTCGCTGTTAGCCATTGCAAGCTGCGCTAAACTGAATGTTGTGCTCAAACGCAGTGTTTCTGGAATGCCATCTTCGGCAATCACTTTTTCAAATGAAGCAATTGCTTTTACAAGGTCGTTTTCATTGTAATAAATAAACCCATAAAAGTTATGCATCATCGCAATTTCATAAGAGTTCATACTTGATGAACGCGCTTGTATGCTATCAAGCGCGTCCAAACCCGCTTTGCTATCGCCATCATCCGCAAGTTTTTGGGCGCGAGCTAATTGGCTGTATACCTTTTCACGAAGTGCGGGCACTCGTGTTGTTTTCTGCTGTTCAGCGGCCTGTACTGTCGCCAAATTTACACCCGGAAGTACACTCAATGCACTTGGTGTAACAACGCTGGCACTGATTGCAACAGTGCACAACATGCTAAGTTTCAATAGCTTGGTTGTTAGTTTTAATTTCATAATTGCCTCACATTCACTCTTTGCTTACTTAACAGAATTAACCATTAATTTGGAAAGAAATTTTATTTTGCACACCGGCTACTTCAACAGCTTCGCCATTAACAACGCGCGGTTTATATTTAAACTTAAGGGCCGCATCCATCGCTGCTCTGTCAAACAATGACTCTGGCTCGGCTTTAATAACTTGCGGCTCTTTAACCGTACCTTGCTTTGTCACTGTAAATTCAACAATGACATACCCTTCAATACCACGCGATAACGCACGCCTTGGGTATACTGGTGCCACTTTTACTATGGGTAAATACTCACCATCACTGGTTTCTAACGCTAATCCACCCGCTAGGTTTACATCAGCATCGACATTGGCAGCAAAATCAAAGTTGTTGCTAGCAGCGTTGTTATCGCTACTTTGCATTTGTGGCGATTCCATTGGCGGAGGTGGTTCTTTAGGTGTTGGTGGCTTTTGTGGTTTACGCTCCTTTTTTTGTACCGTTTCTTCTTTTTTCAAACGGACAAAATCTAACACATTCCCTTTGGCAGGTTCCGTCATGGCGCCCTCGCCACCGGTGATCAATGCCTGCATGCCTAAAAACAGCATAAATGTGACCACACCCGCTATAATTAACGCAAGTACATAACGCATCACTCGTTACCCTTCTTGAGCCGCTATTGAAACATCAAATACACCCGCTGCACGCGAGGCATCCATCACTTTTATCAAGGTTTCTGTAGTGGCTTTTTTATCGGCCTGAATAACTACACTGCCTTGTGGATTTTCAGCTTTTAAGCGTTCAATATTGGCCTGTACGGCACGTACATCTATTTGACGTTTATTGATCCAAATTTCGCCTTGATCTGATATAGCCACTAATATGTTAGCGCGCTCTTTTTTAACCGCAGTTGCCGCTTCTGGTCGGTTTACATCAATACCGGCTTCTTTTACAAACGAGGCTGTAACAATAAAGAAAATAAGCATAATAAATACAACATCCAGCATAGGAGTCATGTTTATTTCTTCTGCTTCATCTTCTTGGAATAAATTACCTAATGGGGCTCTCATTTTACTTCTCCTAGAATAAGCGGTGATTATGTACACCGCTTTTCAATAATTATTTAGTGGTCTAACACCATAGTGTCTTGCAACAATTCAACTTCACGCTTTGCTTTACGCTGTAAATAGGTTGAGGCAAACACTCCAGATAACGCACCGACCATTCCTGCCATTGTCGGTATGGTTGCTTTTGACACACCCGATGCCATAGAGCGTGCGCTGCCTGTACCTGTAATGGCCATTACATCGAAGACTTCTATCATCCCTGTAACTGTGCCAAGCAATCCTAATAGTGGACACAGCGCTACCATCACATTAATCAGCGGTAAGTTTGCGTTTAATCGCATACTAGCGCGTGACACCATGGCTTGGCGTATTTGCTCTGCATTCCAGCTGTTGCGTTCACTACGAGTTTTCCACGTATTTTTAACGTCTTTTTTGTAGTGTCGATAGCCATTAAAAAAGTACATAAATCGCTCGAGTATCAATAACCACATCGCGAAAATTAACACGGCAATGACCAAGAGAACTTGGCCACCCGTGTCGAGAAAATCACGGATAGCATTGATTGAATCAATCAATAGCACCATGGTTTAAGCTCCTTTCTCGCTTCGCTCGGCAATAATACCTGCACTTTGTTCTTGCAAAATAAGCAGTAAACCTTTTGAGCGGGTATTCAATAAGGTATATAAAAACACCGTTGGAATGGCAACCACAAGGCCTAATACGGTAGTAACTAAGGCTTGCGAAATACCGCCTGCCATTAGTTTAGGGTCGCCAGTACCGAATAAAGTAATTGCTTGGAAGGTATTGATCATCCCGGTTACCGTACCGAGTAAGCCCAGCAATGGCGCTACTACAGAGATAATTTTAATAAGCGTTAAATTACGGGTGATTTTTGGCATTTCGCGTAAAATGGCTTCGCTTAACTTAAGTTCAAGCGTGTCGTACGCCACATTAGGATATTGGTCTTTCACTTTCATGACGCGCCCTAGCGGGTTGTCATCACGAGCTGTGTCGTCTTTTAATTGACGACGGATTTTTCCACCCATCAACATGAGTGATACAAAACGCTCTAACGCAATTAATAATGCTAATAAACCAACGCCTAAAATAACGTAACCAACAGCACCACCTTGATGGACTTGCTCGCTGGTATCAGGGGCTTGTACTAATAAACCTAAAATTGAACCACCCGTTGGGTCAAGCGCAAACGGCACCACACCGGTGTTTGCTTGCTGCAAATCAGCCGCAGTCGCAGTAAAGCGGCTACTTGGTTGGCGAGTAAGCTGGCTAATAGTATTGGTAGAAGGCGTATACTCTAGGTACTGACCGTCACTAATAAGGTTAAATGCACCCACACGTACCACTTCTTTTTGTACTTTATTGCCACCGTCAACAATTACATCAGTATTGAACCGGCTTACTTTTCCTTGTTCGGTCATTTCGCGTTGTAGCTCAAACCAAACCTTTTCGATATCTTCAATAGACGCAAGCTTTGAGGTAGAACCCATTTTTTGCGCCAATTCGTCCATAAAAGTACTACGCCCAGGTAACTGAGCCGATACCACCGAGGTTGCAAACTTATTGCTAGAATCTCCAGCAACTTGTTGTAGCACACCAAATAGCTCTTTTAATGAACCCATACGCTTTGATAAAGTATCGGTCAGATTAGCCAATTTAATTTCGTTTTCTTCAAACTGCGTTTCTAAACGCTCTGACTCGCTAAGCATCTGATTTCGTTTAGCTTGGGTGTTTTTAAGCATTTGCACTTGTTCATTTTGACGTGCTGCAAATTCTTGTTCGCGTTGTTTATTTTGTTCTGATTGCGCTGATTTACCCTGCTCTAACGTTTTTAATAGAGCATCCAAATTCATTGGTTCAGCGGCACACATCGCACCTGAAAAACCTAAGCTGGCTGCAAACACGGCCATTTTTGTCATTTTCGTTAATAATTTCATGGTAAACCTCTTATTCTGCAGCATGAATTGGCAGTGTTAACATATCGGGGGCTAGTTGTTTGCGAGCAATACGAAGCCCTTTATTAATTTGACTAATGGTTGAATCAGGCAGTGCAACAAACGACTGTGTTTTTTGATCCCAACTACCTGCTTGTTTGCCATCGCGGGTAAGGTAAATGAGTTCTAAACGACCAATGCGCAGAAAGTCGACTTCACGTTCTTTATTGTCCACATCAAGCAATGCGGTATACGCTTCAATAGTGCGTCCGTAGTCAACCTCAACTTGATAAGCCTCTAAAACACGACGAAATTTTTCACTTGATGTAATATCAGCGCGTTCCATCATTGCATTTAATGATTCAAGACGCTGCTTTCGCTCTTGCTTTAAAAACGGCACGTCTAAGGCAACAAACTGTTCAAGCCCAGTGATCATACGAAGCATTAAAGGGGTTATTTGGCGCTCAATAATCGATACTTGATCCATCGATAAATTAAGCGATTCCATCTCTTCTATTTGATTATTTAACTGTTTTGTAAGCTGTGCGTTATAAACGGCTAAACCATCTATTTCTTTATTTAGGGTTTTGAATTGCTGTAAACGCCCTTGCATTGAATCTGCAATCTTGTCTATTTTTGTTTGTGATTGCACAGCTAAATTATTAATTTCGCTGCTTTTATCAATTACCGTGTTTAAATCATTGGCGTGGACTGCTGCACTTGCGGCTACAATACCAGCTAAAATTAATGGTTTAACGCCTTTCATCGTATACACCTTTGCTCGTTAATTAGCGGATTTGCTAGTGTTTATTAATCGCTTTATCTTGTTTACAAAAAAACAATTTAAAGCGAGATAGTTTCAATGAGCGAAAGTGTATAGATTAAAAATGACAAGCGTGTTGCGTAAAAAAGTCGATTTTATGACAGCGGTAATAAATTAGCCTTATTGGCTTATTTTACAATTCAGGGGTGAAAGTAGTGGGATTAAGTTTACAGGTAGGATTGTATTTCAATCAGGGTTTGTCGCCAATCTGTGTAGTTAATAGCAATGGGGTATGCGCTATTGTTTTTTATTAATACTAACGACGGAAAACCTTGAATAGGTAAACTGCGAACAAAGTTAAGCTCATCATCAAAGCGACGCTTAAGTTCCTTAGAGTGTAACTGCTGAGTAAATAAACAGGGATCTAAACCAATTTTTTCGCATAGTTTAATAAGCACGTCTTCATCCGATGGATTTTGCGCCTTTAAATAATACGCTTGTTGAATAGCGTCGATCATCTGTGGCTCTTTGTTAAAGCTACGAGCAATTACAGCCGCTCTGCAGGAGGGATAAGTAGAACGGCGCGGTTGGCATTCTCGCCAAAAATTAAAATTAAACTCAGTGCCTAATTGGTTGCTAATGTTTTGCCATATGCCTTGTAGTTGCAACTGCATATCGACACTCATTGGCTGGTCGCTATCAGCAGCTAAACCGCCGATTCTATATTCTATAGGCAGAATATTTGCTAGAGCCGATTCAAGTTTTTGCCACGTAGGCTTATATCCCCAGCACCAGCTACACATAGGATCATGCACATAAATAAGCTTATTGACTGACATACTCGCCATGCGCAAATATGACTTTATTGCGCCCTTGTGATTTTGCCTGATATAAATATTCATCGGCTTGTTTTAATGCACTGTCGTAGTCATCAATATGATTAGCTTGTGCAATGCCAATGCTGCAAGTTAACGATACTCGTTGTTGTTTATCAGTTAATATTACATGATGTTGCACGCATTCTCTAAAACGATTAGCCAAAATACTGGCTTCTATGGTGGTCATCTGCGGTAAAATAACCACAAACTCTTCGCCACCATAACGGGCTTTAAGGGCGGTTGCAGAAAATTGCGACTCTAATAATTTAGTAAACTCTATTAATACGGTATCGCCAAAATCATGGCCGTAGGTGTCGTTTAATTGTTTAAAGTTATCTAAATCAATAAGTAGAATAGACAGCGGCAAATAATGCGCTGGCCTTGCAGCAGCAAGCTTTAAAAAATGTGATGTAATAAAACGACGATTAGGCGCCCCTGTAAGCTGATCGGTATACGCGTGTTGTTTTTGCTCTAAAGTTACATCGGCAATGGCAAGGTGGCTACGGTGACGAAAATACTCACCGATAAAAGAAAAAACCAGCACTAATGAAAACGCAGCAATAAAGCGGGTTTTTTCTACCACGCCATAAGCGACTTGGCCTATGTCTGGCCCATAAAGTAGTGCAGCACAACTCAATAACATGCTACCACTCAACCAAGCTCCAAATTTTACGCCGAGAATGGCAAATGCGGCAACAGGATAAAACATTAGCCAATATAAGGCGGTGTTTTCTTTACCGCCGGTGTATACCAATGCTAAACACATCAAAAATACAATCATCAAAGTAATTAGCGCGATAGCATTAAGATGTTTGGTTTTTATAAAATAAACAATACACCCTACAATGGTTACATTTACTGAAACTAACGCGACAGTTAACATGGGCGCATAAACACCATGGTTTGCAATCACTAAATAAGTAATTAACACCAAGGCAATCGTTATCATGGTAAATAACGAAAACACTTGGCGCTGTCTATCAAAGCTATAAACACTATCAATATTGATTAAACTGAGCCAGTTTGGTTTATTTATTTTTGTTTTACTGCTCATACTTTGAATTTTTTAACCATCCGCTCTAAGTCACTGAATTGATGTTTGAGCTTAGTGCACTCTTCTAAAGTAAGGTTAAGGTTAGATTGACCTTGAATCGATAGGTCGCTAATAACATGGATATCTGAGTGTAATGATTTAACAACTTGATTTTGCTCATCAGTAGCATTAGCCACACTATGATTAGCGTCGGTTATTTGCTTTATCGCACTAATTATTTGTTTCATTACATCGCCAACTGCATCAGCTTGCTGAACACTTTTTTCACTTTCTTCTAAACTGGTTTTCATCAGCTCAACGGCAGAGCTTGAGCCTTTTTGTAGTTCAATTACCGTATCTTCAATTTCTTGGGTTGATTGCTGTGTTCGTTGTGCTAATTGCCTGACTTCATCAGCAACAACGGCAAACCCTCTTCCCGCTTCACCTGCACGTGCCGCTTCTATTGCCGCATTTAAAGCAAGCAAGTTAGTTTGTTCACTCACGCCTTTGATTACGGCAAGTACATTACCGATATTAGCAGTATGTGAATCTAAACTATTAATTGTTTCTTGTGCTTGCTCTATATTTTGCGAAAGTTGATGAATGCTCGATACGTTATTCGTTAGTGTTTGCTGATTTTTAGCGCAATATTGATCAGCATCTTTAGCAAGTGTTGAGGCATTACTTGCACTAGTTGAAATTTCTGTTGCGGTGGCTGAAAACTGGTTAATTGCCGATGCCACACTATTGGTACGTTCACTTTGGTCGTCGTACATAGTTAATGTTGAATCTGTTTGGGTAACAAGTTTAGCAACCGCGGTTTCTAGCAACTGTGTTGAAGACTTAACTTGAACAATTGAATTTTGAATTTTTTCTATAAAAATATTAAATGAATTACTTAACTGACCAAATTCATCATCATTTTCTACACTGAGGCGACGAGTTAAATCACCTTCACCTTGGGCTATATCTCTAATAGCATCGTTTAAGCGATACATAGGACGCATTAAGTAACGTAATAAAAGCTGTAGCGCAAAAACAATGACTAAGGTTCCCACTATTAAATAAATCAGTGCTTTTTGACCAAATGCCGACACACTTTCGAAGGCCGTGTCTTTATTGATCACCGCCCCTAAGTACCAATCAACATTTTCTATGCCTTGAATTTTGGTAAATGACACTAAAACAGTTTCATTAGCAACTTGGTGCTCTGTAAAAGTATCGATTAGCTCAATGTCTTTACCAAATAATTCAGTGAGCGCTTTTGAATTTAACTCACTGTTTGGGTGGCTCAATATTTGGCCCTTTTGGTCTAACAAAAAACCATAGCCAAGCCCTAGAAAATCAATATTATTGATAATTTTAGCAATGGTTTGCATATCGATATCAGCGCCTGCAACTCCTTTAAATTGACCATTAATATTTATGGGCGCAACGGCAGAGATAGTCAGTTCATTGGTGGTCACATCAATATAAGGCGTGGTAAATGCAGTGTTAGTTTTGTTTTCAACTAATTTGTACCAGGGACGACTGGTTGCATCAAAATCGTCGGGTAAAATGACGCTTTGGTCATTTAAAATAAACGCACCTGAGGATTCGCCTATGTAGGTATTTTTAAAATCCCCCGCCATCTCTGCAGTATTTAATTGCGATAACGTGAGCGCTTTAGCATCCTCAACTTGATAGGTTTTTGCTAGCGAGATAACAATGGCTAACTTATTATTCAGCCAGCTTGCTATGTTTTGCGAAACAGACTGGGAACTTTGCTTTAATACTAATGATAGCTGCTCTTGGGTTTGATGACGCATTGAAAAGTAGTTGTTTATAGTGAAAATACCTAACACTAAAACTAACACTAATGACGCAGCGATGGTGATTTTGGAGGTGAATTTTAGCGAGCTAAACATAAGTACCTTAAGAATTAATCATTATTATCACTGTCTTTTTAACAAATTTTTAACTGAAAGTCTTAGCAAATGTGAACTAAGATTGATTAAATATCAAAAAACAATAATAAAGGATTATTTTTAATAAATAGCAAAAATTAATCAGGTGATATTTTTGACAAAAGTAGTCTAACTAGTTGCAAAGAATAACTCTGTGCAACTAAGCTTCTGAAGAACATAAAAGGATAGAAATTTGAATTTTTAATGACGTTATACTGAGTAATTATTATCTAAATCACTTTTGCCATTTCATTTTATTATTAGTATCGCGTGAGGAAATAATGGTTTCATCACTGCTTTGAATCCCGCCCAATTTAGAGAGTCGGTCATAAAGAACAACATTACAGGTTGCCGCTAAATTCATACAACCTATAGTTGGGATATACACAACTTCGTCGCACCATTTTAAAACGTCTTTAGGCACAGAGCCATCTTCTGGACCAAACACATAAAATGCGTTCTGAGGATGAGTAAACTCGGGTAAAGGAGTGGCACCTTCAATTAACTCAATTACCACTACTTTTGCGTCTTGTGGTTTAACTGATGCTAAATTGTCGGTGGCGGTTAATGGAATACGTTGCACCACATTTTTCGTATCAGTATGAAATTTTTGTGCATTTAAATAACGGTTGCCGGTAAAAAACACCTGCTTGGCGTCATAACAACCTGCTGCGCGTAATACACCACCCACATTGGTTGGGCTTTTAGGGTTTATTAAACCAATACTTGCTTGTAACTTACTCACTAGTTGCAATCCTTGGTTGGCCACTCGGCAATATACAAGTCAAAATCTTCCAGTTTTACATCACAATCTTTTACTGTTTTATCTTTGACTGAAATATTTAGCTCATGCATTTTAGTTTTATCGCCGTTATTAAGTAACGGATGCCACGTTGCTAAACCGCGCCCTTCATGAAGTCGGCGATAGCTACAGCTTTGGGGCATGAAAAAGATGTCTTTTAGGTTTTCTTTAGTGAGCTTAACGCACGAAGGGACTAAGGTTTGACGGTTTTCGTATTCACTACAGCCACAGGTATTGTTATCAAGATATTGACAAACAATGTTGGTAAATATTAGTTGCTCGCCTTCTCTTAGCTGATCAGTAGCAGTAAAGTCATCTTCGTCTTCACTGTCAATAAAGGTGTTTAAACAACACTTTCCACATCCATCACAAATGGCTTCCCATTCTTGCTGGTTCATTTCATTCAGGCTTTTACTAAGCCAAAATTGGGTATTTGCTAATTGTTGATCAAACATGGTGTTCTCGCCCCTTTTAAGAGCGCGCATTCTAACGTATTGCAGCAAAGCGCGCAAAGCCAATCCCTAATATCTGCATGGCTTCGCGCGATTTTATTACTGCTGAGATTTAACCCAACGTTTAATTTTTTGCTCAAGGATAGGCATAGGTAATGCACCATCAATCAATATTTGCGTATGAAACGCTTTAATATCGAATTGCTCACCTAATTGCTGGTGGGCGTAATCTCTGAGCTCTTTAATTTTAAACTCACCCAATTTGTACGATAATGCTTGCCCAGGCCATGCGATATAGCGCTCAACTTCAGCAATAACATCACTTTTTGCCATTGAAGAATTTGCTAGCATGTAATCAATGCCCTGTTGACGTGTCCAACCTTTGGCATGAAAACCTGTATCAAGCACTAATCGCATCGCTCTTAACTGCTCATCGTTAAGACGCCCATACCACATATACGGATCGGTAAATAAACCCAGTTCTTTGCCTAAGCTTTCTGCGTATAATGCCCAGCCCTCAGCAAACACCGTGTAGCCGCCGAATTTACGAAAATCGGGCAAGCTTTGCACCTCTTGTTGCAGCGCTATTTGAAAGTGATGCCCCGGAGCGGCTTCATGAATAGACAGCGTTTCGAGTAAGAACTTAGGCTGTGCTTTTAAGTTGTATGTATTGATATAAAATATACCTGGGCGCGAACCATCAGGAGCTGGTCCTGCATACGACGCTCCCGCAGCCGATTGGGCTCGATAGGCTTCAACCGCTTTGACAATATAAGGAGCCTTAGGCTCAACATTAAATAACTTTGGTAAGCGGGCGTCTATTTTTACTTTAATTTGTTCATAGGCGGCAATTAACTCATCGGCTGTTTTATAATAAAACTCATCTGAGTCACGTAAGTGGTTAAAAAAGGCTGATAATTCTCCTTCAAATCCTACGGTTTCTTTAACCGTTTCCATCTCACTTAAGATTCTTGCCACTTCACTTAAGCCAATCTCATGAATTTCATCAGCAGATAAGCTTAACGTGGTGTTTTTCTTTATTTGGTATTCGTACCATGCTTTACCATTGGGTAAATCAGCATAACCAACAGAATCGCGGGCATAAGGAATATAATCGTTAAGTAAGAAATCGCTCATTCGCTGATATGCAGGCACTAATTTATCTAAAATCAATGTTGTATACTGCGATCTTAACTGTTGCTTTTCATCAGCTGAAAAAGAATCGGGCATGGCTTTAATGGGCGAATAAAAGAGAGAATCTTCTGCGCTTGTAACAACATGCGCTTTAAATTGCGGGAGTAATTTTTTTGCTAATGGCATAGGCAGTACCACATTGTTTTTAACGCCTTGCGCCATTGATTGTTCAACACTTGCAAGCCATTTAACGAAACCTTCGGCACGCTTAATAAATTTTTGGTAGTCGGCAACAGTATTAAAAGGCTGAGCACTTTGCCCTGAACCAAATCCAGCGAAGGTATTATGCGCACCCGACATTTGATTTATCGGTAATAAATAATTTTTATATTGCATCCCCTCAAGCTTGAGGGCTAAATCTCGGGATAATACTTCAAAATTCAGTAGCGCTTGACCGGTCAGTTGTGATTCATCAATCAGCGTTAAGCGTTGTTGATATTTTTTGTAAAATGCGGCTTTTTTATCGCGATTAAGCTGCGATATTTCAGGCAAAAATTGATCATCAAATTCATGGCGGCCATTGTAAGTAGCGCTTAATGGATTAAAAGCTAATGATTCATCGTAGTACTGAGCAACGATCACATCTAATTGCTGCTCAGCTGATAATTCGCTTATTACAGGTGCGACTGACTGATTTGTGTTTAATTGTGAGCTGGTGCTCATACAACCACTTAAGGCAAACATAACGCTACTGGCAACCAGTGCTATTTTAATAACTTTCATAAATTCCCTTGTTAGTTTTTACCCGCCAATTATGCGGTTTTAAATAGCTTAAATAAAGCAATTATGGTCAATGCTATTCGTCGCTATATTATTTACTCAATAGCGCATGGTTGCTACATTCAAGTGAATGAAAATAATTATAATGACTTAAACATGAAAAAACATTTATTGACTCTATCAATCGCATTAATGAGCTTAACCAGTGCAAGTACACTAGCCACAACCTATATATCAGCCAAAGCTTTGCTTGATGTAGAAACTGGCGAGCTTAAAGCGAATCCGTTGATTGCTATAGAGGATGGCGTTATAAGCCAAATTCAATTTAATAAAAAGCCCAAGCTTAGCAGCAATGATGAACTAATAAACCTACCCACACTCACCCTAATTCCAGGATTAATGGACATGCATGTGCATTTAACCAGCGATCCAACCGTGTCTCGTAGTGAGCGTTTAGGCCAATCAGTTCCGCGTATGGCCATTAAAGCCAGCTATTTTGCTAAGCAAACCTTACAAGCAGGCTTTACCACAGTTCGTAACTTAGGTGCTGAAGGCTACAGTGTTATTGCGGTACGAGACGGTATTAATGCAGGCGATATTATTGGCCCACGCATTTGGGCTGCAGGCCCTTCATTGAGCATTACTGGTGGGCACTGCGATAATAATCGCTTACCTCCAGAGATGAAATATACTGCCACCGGCGTTGCGGATGGCCCGTGGGCTGTGCGTATTAAAGTGCGTGAAAATATTAAATATGGCGCCAATGCAATAAAACTCTGCGCCACGGGTGGGGTATTTTCTAAAGGAACAAAAGTAGGCATACAGCAATACGCCTTTGAAGAAATGAAAGCCATAGTTGATGAAGCACACATGCGTGAATTACCTGTTGCCGCTCACGCACATGGAACTAACGGCATTAAAACGGCCATTAAAGCCGGTGTAGATAGTGTTGAGCATGCTAGCTTTTTAGACGATGAAGCGATTGCGCTTGCAAAAGAGTACGGTACTTGGTTATCGATGGATATTTATAATACCGAATATACGCTGAGCTTTGGTGAGCAAAATGGCGTTGATGAAGAAAACCTAAATAAAGAACGCCTTGTATCAAAAAAACAACGCGATAGTTTTAAACGCGCTGTTGAGGCGGGTGTCAATATGGTGTTTGGTACCGACGCAGCTATTTATCCGCATGGTGATAATGCTAAACAGTTTTCCCGTATGGTTGAATTTGGTATGAGTGAATTACAAGCAATTCAAGCCGCAACCATTAACAGTGCTAAATTATTAAAGGCTGATAAACAGCTGGGGCAAATTAAAACCGGTTTTGCAGCTGATATTATAGCGGTAGACGCTAATCCACTGAAAAATATTTCTACGCTAGAGCGTATTCCTTTTGTAATGAAAGCCGGTGTCGTTTACAAGCAGTAAACCCAATACATCTTTATGAGGTTGAGCTTAGCTCAACCTTAACAATCTTTTAGCCAATGTAACTAAACTGCCCATTTAATCGTCAATACTTTATTAAAACTCCCTCTTAGTTAGGCCAACTTACACGTGCTATATCCCGTTCACGACTTTTATTTGCTTGTTTTTAGAACGCCATGCTCAATAAGCAAGCAAATAACTCATAAATAACAAAAAAAATGAACTTTTTATTTAATTTTAAAATGATAACCATTATCATTCGCGCAAATTAACAAATGCGAATGGTTATCAGTTTATGAAAAGATTTCAATACTCTCTCCTCTCTTTAGCGTTTTTAAACGCAAATTTAGCAATAGCAAGCGAGTCACAAGTTAATTCAGATATTGAAAGAATTAGCGTTTACGAGCAACAAAATCGAGTGGTGATGAGTTCAGGTTTAGCGACTAAATCAGATATGTCACTTATGGAAACCCCTGCACCCGTGGTCATTGTTGATAAAGCGCTGATTGAATCACAAGGTATTGATAGTCTTCAGGATGTGATCCGCAATGTGAGTGGCTTAACTCAAGCGGGGAATAACTATGGCATTGGTGATAACTTAGTTATTCGTGGCTTGGGCGCTAATTACACTTATGATGGCATGTATGGCGGCGCAGGCTTAGGCAATACATTTAACCCTACTCGTTCTTTAACCAATGTTGAATCGATCGAAGTATTAAAGGGCCCTGCAACTGGCTTATATGGTATGGGTAGCGCCGGTGGTGTGATCAATCTTATTGAAAAGAAACCCCAATTTAACGAGCAACATACGCTAGAAATAGATATCGGTCAGTGGGATAGTTATTCACTTGCACTAGATAGCACCAATGCAATAACCGATGATTTAGCTTATCGGGTAATGGCCAAAACCGCCTCTAGCGATGGCTTTCGTGATTTAAAAGAGCAGCGCGATGAAATTTATTCGTCTTTAAAATATGTGCTTAATGACCTGCAATCTTTTGTATTGTCTGGGGCATATGTTAAAGATGCTATTGCAGTGGATTCTATTGGCCACCCTATTCGTATCTTTAATAGTGAATCGGTTAACGGTTTAACCGCTGGAGAAGTATCAGGCGCCGATTTAGTTAATGACCCTACAGCAAGTGGCATACAATTGAGTGAAGCACAACGAAATGAACTGGCTAATTCGTTGGCAAATAACGATGGCCTGACACCCTTTAACTTTGGTACCAATGGCATAATATCACCGATGGCAAAGGATAACGAAGGTGAAGAGTTGCGTTTTAAATTAGCGCATAACTATTACATTAGTGATAATTTATTTTTAAATCAACAGCTACAGTATCGTAATTACACCTCAAGCTTTGCTCGCCAAACAGGTGCTTATAATTATGTGTACTGGAACCGACGCGGTGTAATTAACCAAGACCCACGCGCACCGTTAGTTGTAGATAATGTATTACACCCTTTTGCAGCCAGACGCCAAGAATATCGCCAAGTAGAAGCAGATGAGAAATCATGGCAATACTTTTTAGATTTACGTTATGACTTTATGCTGGGCAATATAGAAAACGAATTACTGGTTAATGCCAACTACGAAGACCGAGATATTCGTTTTAAACAATACTCCATTTATGATGCCGATAAGGTTATTAAAAACAGAGACGGTGAAGTGATTTACCAAGGTGCACTACCGTACATTTTTGATATGCGTCAACCAAATTGGCCGACAGGTGAATTTGCTGATTATGATCCGCTTAAAACCAGTGATTACAATAAAAAAGTACAAGCTTGGGGCGTAGGCCTTCAGCATGTTGCTTATATTAATGACAAAATCACCACTCGTATTGGGGTTGCTCACAATCGTATTAAACAAAGTTACGAGCACTTTGGAGTTGATCCACGTTATAGCCAAAGCCGCGCAAATCCAACGCCTGAAGCAAACACATCAGACAGTGGTTTAACATATAACTTAGGTGCTACTTATCAAGTAAACGCTGATATGGCTTTGTTTTTAAATCACTCAAAAGGACGCACTGCTTACAGTGTTCTTGGCTCTGTTGCTGGTAATGAAGCTGATAGAGAAGACTCAGAATCAGTGAGTAACGATTTAGGCTTTCGATTTAAGGCATTTGATGACCAATTACTGGCATCTATTGTGGTATTTGAAAGTGCCCGCACTAATTTAGAATACGCCAACCCTCTTTATGAAGCCGGTGTGTCAGCACCTAACGTAGTAGAGAGCTTTTTTGATGGCGAAGAACAAACAAAAGGTGTAGAAATTGATTTAAATGCGTATTTGAACGATCAATGGAAAGTTAATATTAACGGTGTTTATCAAGACGCCCGCGATAAAACCAACCCAAACAGCTCAAGTTTTGATACCCGCCAAAAAGGGGTGCCTTATGTAACGGCAAGTTCATGGGTTACTTACTCAGCGGCGTTGTTTGAATTACCTCACGCAGTAGATTTAAGCGCAGGCTTAACATTTGTTGATAAACGCAGTACTAACTCAAGTTCATTCGGTATTGATAATGGCTACGTACCCGCTTATACCGTATATGATGCTGCCGTTAGCTATAAAGCTGATAACTGGCAGATGCAGTTAAACATTAATAACCTGTTTAATAAAAAATACTATTCTAAAGCCATGTTTTTAGGCGGAATGCCAGGTGAAGAACGTAATGCAAAGCTAAGCTTTAGTTACACACTTTAATAGTTTAATAATTTAAAAAGCACGGTATTTCAATTGAGATACCGTGCTTTTTTCATGTAAAAACTTAATATTAAATCGTAACAACTATGCGGCCGTTTATTTCGCCTTTAAGCATGTCATCAAAAATTTCATTAATATCTTCAAGTTTTTTCTCTTCAATGATGGCTTTTACTTTGCCTTGCGCAGCAAATTCAAGGCATTCTTGTAAATCTTTACGCGTACCTACAATAGAACCTACTACTGATACACCATTCAGTACGGTGTCAAAAATTGGCAGTGGCATATCCTCTGGTGGCAAACCAACTAATACACATTTGCCCCCACGGCGAACACTTTTATATGCTTGTTCAAACCCTGGTTTTGATACTGCGGTACAAACAACAGCATGCGCGCCACCTACTTGCTCAAAAATAGCTTCACTGGGCACCACTTCTTTAAAATCAAGTGTAATATCAGCACCTAACTCTTTAGCTAGCGCCATTTTCTGTTTGCCAGTATCAACAGCAATTACATTAAAGCCCATTGCTTTTGCATATTGCACCGCTAAGTGCCCTAAACCACCCACACCGACAATAGCAACCCATTGACCTGGTTTAGCGCCAGACACTTTTAATGCTTTGTACGTTGTTACGCCGGCACAAAATAACGGGGCAGCTTCAGCAAAACCTAAGCCTTCTGGTATTTTGATGATGTAGTCACCATGTGCTAAACAATATTCTGCATACCCACCGTCAATAGAGTAACCAGTGTTATGTTGCGATAAACAAAGGGTTTCGCGTCCATCTAAACAAAACTCACAATGGCCACACGCACTGTAAAGCCATGGTACGCCTACTCTATCGCCCACTTCTAAGTGCTTAATATTACTGCCTAGTTTTTCTATTACGCCTACACCTTCATGCCCTGGTACTAAAGGCATTTTTGGTTTTACTGGCCAATCACCATGACACGCATGTAAATCGGTGTGACACACACCACAAGCGGCTATTTTTACCAGCACATCGTTAAGACCTACTTCTGGGATAGGTAAATCGGTGATCGCTAACTTGCCTTTGTATTCTGTATTAATTGCTGCTTTCATAGTCATTCCATCGTTTATAAAAAATTATGCTATTTAACATGGGTGTTAAACAACAATGTCATGTTGCATACCCGCAACATACCTCACTATAAATGCTTAAATATTAATCTATATCAATCATTAGTCGTAAAACGTAGTTTTTTATCCCAGCTTAAGTCTTGCCATACTTAACCAGCGTGCTAGCATAGATTTCATTTATTTTTGAAACTTGTAACAATGACATTATCAGAAAAAAACTTTGCCTTTGTAATGCATTGTGGTGAGATGGGCAGCCGCTGGGGATTTAACCGCACCATTGGCCAAATGTGTGGATTATTAATTATCACTAAAGACCCCATGACAGCAAACCAAATTGCCGAGGCACTGAGTATCTCGCGCGGCAACGTCAGCATGGGAATTAAAGAGTTACAATCTTGGCAGCTGATCAAAGTAATGCATATCCCAGGGGATCGAAAAGAGTACTATGCCCCTGCAGGCGATATTTGGGATATGGCAAATCGCGTATTTGAAGAACGTAAAAAACGTGAAGTTGAGCCTACACTGAGCTTACTTAGAGATAATTTACTGGACGAAGCAAGTAACGACGATGAAATTTATGCTCAAAAACAAATGGGCGAAATCCATAACTTACTTGAAACAGTAACTAAATGGTCCTCAGAATTACAACGTTTAACTCCTGAGCAGCTTAATAAGCTAATGAAACTAGGTTCAGGGATTGGCAAAGTCATTGACCTAAAAGATAAAATATTTAAAAAAGAAATTTAGTCGATATGTAACTCAACAAAAAAGCCGCAATTTGCGGCTTTTTTTAGTTATTTGCTTTAGCTTAAATCTTTGGGTAAGCAATTCTATCTGACAAATAGCCCACGCTAGTTGCAAAGTAATATGACCGATTCCAGTGCATAAATACCTTGTAGTTGTCGTATGCTAAATACATGCGCCCATTTACATCATCAGGCATCACTAGTGCAGCATCCACAGCAACATTTGGTAAATCGCTGCCATCAGCACGACGAACCCCTAATGCTTGCCAGTCAGCGAGTGAGCGCTCTGAATTGTTCCAATATTCAAGCCATTGCTTACGTGTTTTAGTACCGCGCTTTAAAATATACTGCTGATCAAAATTAGCAGGTAATTGAACTTGGCGACCCCAGGTTAAGTTGTCATTCCAGCCCTCTTGCTTTAAGTAATTAGCAATAGAGGCAAACGCGTCTTCCTTAGTTGTCCAAATATCTTTGCGACCATCATTGTTGTAATCTACAGCATAGGCATTAAATGAGGTTGGCATAAATTGAGTTTGCCCCATTGCACCTGCCCATGAGCCTTTAAATTTATCAAGCGTAATATGACCCGACTTTAATATATCCAGTGCTGCCCATAATTGGCGTTTGTATAGTGCTTCACGGCGTCCATCAAATGCTAGTGTTACCAACGATGAAATCACGTTGTGGCCACCTTGAATGGCACCAAAATTACTCTCTAAGCCCCAAATAGCCACGATAAAGCGTGCTTGAACACCAAAGTCTTTTGCGACCTTCTCTAAAACTTCTTGGTTTTCTTTATATAATTTACGCGCACGATCAATTTTCCATTGAGGCACACGTTTTGGTAAATATGTTTCCAGTGTTTCTTTTACTTCAGGCTGATTTTTATCTGCAGAAATCACTTTTTCTTTATAAGATGCAGTGGCAAATGCTTGCTCAATTAACTGAGTATCGTAGCCTTTAGCTATTGCCTCTTGCTTTAAATTAGTAAGGTATTGTTGAAACTCAGCTTGGGTTTTTGCCATCACCGATGAGCTTAAACATACACCACACAATACAACTGCTAATTTTTTAATCACTATCTACTCCATTTTGTTTTCTTAATTGACTCAGCAAGTTTTCCTCTGGTGGCGGAATTTGTAAATAATAGCCTTGGTCGCTAAGCGACTGTTTTAAAGTGTCTAAATCCGCTACGCCTAATTGAGTTCGCTTAGCTAAGTTAATGATCATCACGTACTGAGGTTGACCAAACATGGCCATTAAAGGTTCCGGAACTTTACTAAAATCGTCTCTTTTTTCAATAAATAAGAAAGTATCTGCTTTTTTCTTACTTTTATATACCGCAGTTAGCATTATGGCCCTATAAAATCTTGCTTAACAGTGCTACACACTATAACATGGCAATAATAATAAGTTATAAAAATTAGTGTGGAAACTTTAATAAAAGCCTTGTTCAGCCTAGGTTTATATAAAGTTACATGCTAACTAGACAATCCAGTTGAGCATCTATGTCGGACCAAATTTTTGAGCTAAAAGGCAACCTTTTTACGTTATCAGTTTTACATCTTTATAGTACTGATATTAACCTTTTAGCAGAACAACTGTATGTAAAAATAGCCCAAGCCCCAAAATTCTTTGAGGGTGCCCCCATTGTCGTTAATTTAATTGAAGTAAAAAACAGTACAATCGACTTTGTTCATTTAAAATCACTTATTGAACGCATGAGCTTTAATGCGGTGGGTGTATGTAATGGTTCGGATGAGCAACACAAACAAGCAAAAGCTGCAGGGTTATCTGTTTTAAACTATTCACAAGACGTTAAGAGTGAACCCGCAAGAGTGGAGCCTAATACGTCAGTGGTTGAAAAAACCGTGTATTTACCAGCACAAATTATTAATGGTGCAGTACGCTCAGGCCAACAAGTTTACGCCAAAGACCGTGATTTAGTGGTGTTAGGTGCAGTAAGCCATGGTGCAGAGGTGATTGCCGATGGTAATGTACACATTTATGGAACTCTACGCGGCCGTGCTATTGCCGGTGCAAAAGGGCTAGAAAACGCATATATATTTTGTAATAAATTAGAAGCAGAACTCGTTTCAATCAATGGTAATTACTGGATCAGTGACTCACTGCAAGGTGAACACTGGGGTAACGCAGTTCAAATACAACAAAAAAATGAATCTTTAGAAATTTCAGCTTTGGTTAAAGGATAAATCTCATGGCAAAAATAATTGTCGTTACCTCGGGTAAAGGGGGTGTTGGTAAAACAACATCAAGCGCAGCAATTGGTACAGGCTTAGCATTAAAAGGCTACAAAACTGTTATCATCGATTTTGATATCGGCTTACGTAATTTAGACCTAATTATGGGTTGTGAACGTCGCGTAGTGTATGACTTCGTTAATGTAATCAATGGCGAAGCCAACCTTAACCAAGCACTCATAAAAGATAAACGTGTAGAGAAGTTATTTTTACTTCCTGCATCACAAACACGCGATAAAGATGCACTCACACGCGAAGGTGTTGAACGTGTACTTAATGAGTTAAAAGAAGACTTTGACTACATAGTCTGTGATTCTCCGGCAGGTATTGAAGCCGGTGCAATGATGGCAATGTACTTTGCTGATGAAGCAATTGTAACCACTAATCCAGAGGTTTCATCAGTACGAGATTCTGATCGTATACTTGGAATTTTACACAGTAAATCTAAACGCGCCGAAGAAGGTTTAGAAAACATTAAAGAGCATTTGCTAATAACACGCTATAATCCAGATCGTGTAACAAAAGGTGAAATGCTATCTGTTGAAGATATCCAGGACATTTTAGCCATCGACTTACTAGGTGTCATTCCTGAATCTCAAGCAGTACTTAGTGCATCTAACTCAGGACAACCCGTTATCCTTGATAGCGAATCTGACGCAGGCCAAGCTTATGCCGATGCGATCAGTCGTTTATTAGGTGAAACGGTTGAATTTAGATTTTTAGATGTTGAGAAAAAGGGTTTATTCAAACGGATATTTGGAGGTTAATGTGTCTTTACTTGACTACTTCCGCTCAGAAAAGAAAAACAGTGCGTCATTAGCAAAAGAGCGATTGCAGATCATTGTCGCGCACGAACGTTCTCAGCGTGGTACACCTGATTACTTGCCGCAATTAAAGCAAGATATATTAGATGTCATTCGTAAGTACGTAAATGTAGGCGCCGATGCGGTTCAAGTTCAGTTTGATCAAAATGAAGACGATTTAGCCGTACTCGAGCTCAATGTCACATTACCTGACGAAGAAAAGAAATAACAAACAAGGGCGCTAAGCGCCCTTTTTATTTGTTTGTCACTCGCCTTTATGACTTTAATTATCCCACTCTTTAAGGGCATCTTTAACAAAGTCATAGCGCCATGAACTGAGTAAATCTGGCTTTATGTGATTTGCTTTTTGTTCATCCGTTAATTTCCAATTCCAACTAATTAGCTGATTAATTTGCTTTTTAGATGCCATGACGTCTTCTGGTATATTGTGCTCTTTAGCAACTTTCGTAATTTTTTGTTTGATTTCTTTCGCTACTTTTTTATACGTAGGAAAATCAATGAGACGTTTGAGTACTTGTGGGTGCTGTTCAGGTGGAACTGTTTTAGCCTGCTCAATGCACTTTAAAATTTCAACCCCTGAACGATTCACTTCAATAGGCTCAACACCCGGAATTTGTCTCAAGGCATTTAAACTTGAAGGACCTCGTTTAGCGATTTCAGTCATGTTATGCTCTTTTAGCACAAAGTTAAGCGCTAGATTTTTTCGAATTGCTTTATTTCTTCGCCACACAGCTAACTCTTTAAGTACCGCTAATTCATGCGGCTTAAGCTGCCATGCATTTTTAATCTCTTTATAAAGTAACTCATCTGGTGTTTGAAAAGCACGCTTGTTTGCCACTAATTCACTTTCATTGATCACAATGTCGAATAAATCAGCTGCTTTAATGCTGTCTATAATTAACTCAAAACAAGGCAGTAAGTGAAACGTATCGGCCGCAGCGTATTCAAGTTGTTTTTGAGTGAGAGGACGTTGTAACCAATTGGTGCGCGATTCACTTTTATCAATTTCAATATTCAATAAGGTTTTTACCATTAAGGCAAACCCCATACAGTTGCCCTCACCTAATAGCTGAAGTGCAAACTGAGTATCAAACAATGGATAAGGAACAAAACCTGCGTATTTTTGAAAAACCTCAATATCTTCAGAAGGAGAATGAAGTACTTTTAACACGTTTTGATCTTTAAGTATCTGCCAAAAATCAAATAAGGAAAGCTCTGCAAGCGGGTCGATGAGTGCTAAATGTTCGCCATCATAAACTTGAATGAGTGCAACTTCGGGATACAAAGTACGGCGGCGCATAAACTCGGTATCAATAGCAAGAATGGGTTTGTTTTTTATTTGTTCTACAAACGTATTTAGCTCATTTTGGGTTTGGATCAATTGGTAGTGCACTGAGTCTCCTACAATAAAAAAGCGCATAT
>NZ_BADU01000071.1:0-11746 GCF_000239875.1 Pseudoalteromonas sp. BSi20311
TAGGCAATAAAAAAACACGCTACTGGGTAGCGTGTTTTTTGTGTTTACTAAATGGTAAACCTAGTTATTACAAGTCAAATGTACGTGAGATAGCAAGTACAATTCGCTCATCTGCGTAATCGTAATCTAGGCTGGTATTCTCAGCAGCCACTTCAATGCCAAACCCTTCATAGCTCGTTTGGTATGCTAAGCGGTAGTGATAATACGATTTGTCGCCCTTAGCTTCATCCCATTGGAACTTATTGCCATCGAGTGAGTTTGAAATATCAAAGCTGGCACGAATCGCATGATTTGGCGCAAGCTCGTAAGTGTGCGCAATCATAGAAATCACATGGCCAGTATCGTAGCCAAAGTAATCCCAGCTGTACCAAAAGTTAAGCTCTGTTTGGCCGTAGTCACTGGTGTAACCAAATTTAGTATACGCTTCGGCGTAGTTACCATCGCTGTTATTACCTTGGTAAGTGTAATAAGCAATACCGTAATCCAGGCTTACTTGTTCGTTTAACTGAATGTATCGGCCTACATAAGCATCTAGTTCAAAGTCGGTGTCATCACCAAAATCTACGTTTGATGCCCATACACCGGCATAAACACCGTTATCATACGCGTAGTCAAGGCTTGCTTGCAGTGCCGGATCGTTATCTGTTTGTGATACACCATTAAAGGTGTAATCAGATGCAGCCGTAATCGTTGTTGACCAGTTAGCCGCTGCCGTTGTTGATAAAACGGTGAACGGTAAAGCGATAAAAAGTTGTTTTAATTTATTGTTCATGTGTTTTACTAGCTGATAGTTTCTATTTTTGTGTAATCAATTTTATTCGCTTTAGGCGATCCTTCGATATTGCTGACCGTTTTAAGTTTGCTGTAGGCAATAAAACCAAGGCAAATAAAGAATAACCCTATAACTAAAGCACCCACCCATTGAATTTGCAAAAACTCAAGCTTAAATAGCAATGTTAGTAGCGACAAAGCGACAACGTTCATGGCAATATATTTAAATTTACCAAAGCGTTTTACGGTTAGGTTTAAATTATCTGTGTATAAACGAATCAGTGAATCGAGCGAGTTAATAACAAATACGATACCTACAAACACCATAGCAAAGTTTTTGATTCCCTCGGTTGGAATACCGGCTTCATGGTAGTGATATAACACACTAAACCAGATAGCGATTGGAATCGATGGGAAAATCAGCATAGCACCAAGGACTTGATAGGTTTTTAAACCGCCCACAAAACGCGATGTAAATTGACCAATCATAATGCTCCACGCAAACCACCAAAATAAGTAAAACTCATGGTAATCATTCAGTGGTAATACAAACTCATTGATGTTGGCAAAGTAATTACCAATTAATCCAATGTTTTTAGTAAATGCAGAGAGTTCGCTATCGCCAAATAAGAAGGCATCAGCCCACATAAAACCAATTAACGCGATAAACAACCAAGTAGTAGCAATGCTTAAAAAACGAACATATTTAATATCGGTGCTTGAATACACCGCAAAACAAATAGCGGCAAGCACGATTAAGTAAAACTCAGGAATAACATTCGAGCCGTCTCCGAGTTCAGGTAAATACCACGGTAGGTTGCTCAATAGTAAGTAAGCGGTAAACGCACAAGTACCAATGATAACTACGTTGTTTAAAAATTTAACCCATGGAATTTCAAAAAATTTTACTTTGGGTTCTATTACACAGAAATAAAAGCACGTAAGAAAATAAAATCCCCAAATTAAAAATCCCCAATAACCAAACTCAATAGAGAGAGGGTTGGCAAATGCATATTCTGGGCTTGCTTTTATGTCTGCATAACCGGCAAATTCGGTTAAAGGAAACATAATGAGGCCAACGTCTAGGCCCGAGGTAAACAGGATTGCTATAAAGGTGAATGTTCTCACTGGTGTGACGCCTACTACGCGTACATTGCCCCATTTAATTAAAATAGCAACAATCGCAAGTAAGGTGAAAATAATGCCAGCATTAAGCCAAATAGTCATTATCGCCCTCCCAGAATGAATAAAAGTAACACATATATACTCCGTTTTTTATTGTGCTTGCATTAACACAGGCATAACCTATTTATGCTTGTGAGCCACTGCAAGGCGCATAAAGGCACTCCTTAAAGCATTTTGCTTAAAGGAGTGGCCTTTATGGCAGGCTAAATTAAAGGGTTTTATTTCGTTGTGTAGTTTGCCAATCAGTGGCATTCACAACATCAACTCCTGTATGAGCTAAGGGCTTATTTCCTAAAATAATATCAGCGGCTTTTTCGGCAACCATAATGGTAGGCGCATTTAAATTACCGTTAGGTATTGTTGGAAAAATTGACGAGTCAACCACACGCAAGCTTTGCATGCCATGCACTTGAGTGTTTGAATTAACCACCGCCATGGCGTCTTCACCCATTTTACAAGAGCAAGAAGGGTGGTAAGCACTTTCTACTGCTTGGCGCACAAAGGCATCAATTTGCTCATCAGTTTGAACTTGTTGCCCTGGTTGAATTTCTTCACCACGGAAATTGTCAAAGGCAGGTTGTTCAATGATTTCACGCGTTAAACGTACGCACGCTCTAAAGCCTTCAATGTCGTCTTGATGCTCAAGATAATTAAACACAATTTTTGGTGGTTGTGTTGGATCAGCTGATGCAATGGTGACACTGCCACGACTTTTAGGTTTGTTATGACCTACATGCACTTGAAAACCATGCCCTGCAAAAGCACTGCGTCCATCGTAACGCATTGCTGCCGGTAAAAAGTGATACTGAATATCTGGCCATTCAACACCGGGTTTTGAGCGAATAAACGCACATGATTCAAAGTGATTAGTTGAGCCTAAACCTTTACGGGTAAGCAGCCATTTTGCACCAATCAAGCCTTTTGAAAACAAGCCTAATTTACCGTTTAAAGTAATGGGTTGTTTACACTTATATTGAAAGTAAAACTCGAGATGATCTTGCAAGTTTTGACCAACACCTGGTAGGTGATGTTTTACTTCAACACCTGCTTTTTCAAGTATTTGTGTATCACCAATACCGGACAGTTGTAACAGGTGAGGTGAACCGATAGAGCCCGCACTTAAAATAACCTCTTTATTTGCTTTGGCTGTTTTAACTGTGCCATTGAGCTTGTATTCAATACCGGTTGCTTTTTTACCGTCTAAAATAACGCGCTGCGCAAGTGCACCGGTTACAATTGTTAAATTACTGCGATGCTTAATCGGATCTAAATATTCACGAGAGGCTGAGCTGCGCACACCGTTTTTAACGGTCATGTGCATAGGGCCAAAGCCTTCTTGTTGAGCACTATTATAATCAGCTGTAGTGGCATAACCCGCTTGAGCACCAGCATCAATAAAGGCGCTATACAAAGGGTTTTCCATGTTATTACCGTTATTAACGCCAAGGGGGCCTTTTCCACCACGATGGCTGTTTTCACCTAGGTAAAAACTTTCTGCTTTTTTAAAATACGGTAAACAGGCTTGATAATCCCAGCCATTAGCGCCATGTTGCTGCCATTCATCAAAATCTTTCGCATGACCACGTACATACACCATGCCATTAATAGATGATGAGCCGCCAAGCACTTTACCGCGTGGGCAGTGCATTTCACGGTTATCTAAGTACTTTTCTGGCTGCGTATGAAATTGCCACGCATACTTATCGGTATTCATTGGAATCGACAGAGCAGTGGGCATTTTAATAAAGATGCTTTTATCGCTGCCGCCGGTTTCAAGTAACAATACTTTGTTACTTGAATCTTCAGACAAGCGATTTGCTAACACACAGCCTGCAGAGCCTGCGCCTACAATAATATAATCAAAAGAGTGGTTCATAATGATTCCTTAAAATGGGCTTTCTATGTCAGCCATACCAACATAAACAGACTTAGTTTGCGTGTAATGATCAAGCGTTTGTATGCCGTTTTCGCGGCCGATACCTGATTGCTTATAGCCACCTACAGGCATTTCTGCCGGCGAGTTACCGTAAGCATTGATCCAACAAATACCGGCTTGTAGCTGATGAATAACGCGATGAGCACGTTTAATATCGCTGGTGAAAACGCCTGCAGCTAAACCTAAGTGAGTGCCGTTAGCACGTGCAATTACATCATCTTCGTCATCAAATACTAAAACGCTCATTACTGGGCCAAAAATTTCTTCTTTAACGATGGTCATTTCATCGTTGCAATCAACAAATACGGTTGGCGCTACAAAATAACCATTTGGCGCAGATGCTGGTGAAAGCGTTGAGCCACCGGTTAATAGCGTTGCCCCTTCTTCAAGGCCTTTGTTGATGTAGCTCAGCACTAAATCTTGATGCTTTTTAGAAATAAGCGCGCCAAAGTTAGTGTTTAAATCTTGTGGATCACCGGCAATAATATTGTTTTCGGTGCGAGTTTTAAGCTCATCAATAAACTGCTGGTACACATTTTTGTGAACATAGATACGAGTGCAATTAGTACAAATTTCACCTTGGGTATAAAAGTTCCCTAACATTGCCGCGCTTACTGCTTGCTCTATATTGGCATCGTCAAAGACAAGTAACGGCGATTTACCACCTAGTTCCATAGTCACATCTTTTAATGTACCTGCAGCACTGGCGACGACTTTCTTACCGGTACCTACTTCACCAGTAAACGATACTTTTTCAATATCTTGGTGTGCAGTAAGCCATTGGCCTACTTCACTCGCGCCTTGAACTACATTGAATACGCCAGCGGGTACACCTGCTTCAATAAACACCTCTGCTAATTTAATTGCGCCAAGCGGGGTTTCTTCTGAAGGTTTAAAAATAAATGCATTACCCGCTGCAAGGGCAGGGCCAGACTTCCAACATGCAATTTGTAATGGGTAGTTCCATGCACCAATACCAGCACAAATACCTAAAGGCTCTTTGCGTGTGTAGTAAAAGTCATCGCCAACCATTTGTTGTTGACCAACTTGTGCAGGGGCAAGGCCTGCAAAATATTCAATTACATCTGCACCTGTTTCAACATCTACGCAGTTAGCTTCTTGCATTGGTTTACCGGTATCGAGCACTTCAACTAGTGCAAGCTCATCATTACGCTTGCGTAAAATAGCAACGGCGGTTAATAAAATACGGCTGCGCTCAATAGGGGTCATGGCTGACCAAACTTTAAAGCCTTGTTTTGCACTTTCAATTGCTGCGTTTTGAACGTATTCATCGGCAACTTCAACGGCATAAATTACTTGGCCGGTTGCAGGATTTACTACATCAAATGTTTCGCCGCTTTTGTTTGCAAGGAATTGACCGTTGATAAAGTTTTGATAGATAGGTGTAGTCACGTTAGGCTCCATATTGCTTGATAAGTGAATGCACGTAGTTTTTAGCCAGTGATTCACTGTGTTTAAACTGATTTTCGTCTGATTGGCTTAATACGGCTCGTAGCCATAAACCATCGATCATTGCTGCGGTTAACTCTGCCGCGAGATTTGCTTGCGCTAAAGGCATTAATTGCTTAAATGAAACGGTTAAATTGCTTTGCAAGCGTTTGCTGTTTACATTTTGTAAACGATGAAGTTCCTTGTCGTGCATTGATTGCGCCCAAAAACTTAACCACGTCCGAGTGGTGTCTTTTCGTTGTTGTACTAGCGCAAAGTTTGATTCAACAATAAACATTAACCTTTGAGTTGGCGTGGTCTTTTCATCTACTTTGCTGATCAAGTCATCTTTCAAGTTAGACAGTAAGTAACGCACAGTTGCTTCAATTAGCCCCTGTTTCCCACCAAAGTAATGGCTAATTATGCCAGAGGACATCCCCGCATTTTTGCTAATACTATTAATTGTGGTTGCTTGTAACCCTTTTTGAGCAACTGACTCTATTGTTGCGTCAATTAGCTGCTGACGCCTTACAGGTTCCATTCCAACTTTAGGCATAATTTTTATTAATTGATCGTTCAATAAAGATAAGCTTAAGGTAATAGCTCTAACAATTCAAGGTTCGTGCAAATGGTGAGTGTCTGAAATGTGGATAAATAATTAATAAAATAAGTCTAAAATGAAGTTATATTAACAAGCTGGATTTTTATAAAATATCATTTAATAACAACTTGTTACGTGTGTTTTTTTTGATTGCTTTTTGCGGTGTAAATATTTTTTTTACATAATTGGTGAAACTTTTAGTGATTTATTTATTAGTGTGATAAATATTAGAGTACTAATTGTATTTTTTGTGGGCAGGTTACTTTAAAAAGCGGTAAGGCGAGTTTGTGGGAAGATCCAAGAAAAAAGATTTAGGAAGTGTAATATGAGATTAATTTACAGAAATGTTAACTTAGTGAAGAGATAAATAAAGACGCTGTTTAGGTTTCAACAACGCCTTTAAATAACAAAGGATAACGTCTTAAACGGTTGCCAATATAATCGTCAGCCATAATTTGGTCGCAAATTTCATCAATATTATCGGTCGCTTCAAATACCCAATCAAAGCGTTCTATTGCAAGTAAAAATCCACGTTTTAAATGCGTTTGCGCACGGTAATAAGCAAGGTTGTTTTTGATGAGTTGCAGTTTTTCAGGCTCTGCTTTTAATTGCGCAATAACTTGGTTAATAAACTGCAAATTGCGCGAACTGGTTGGTCTGTTTCTTCTATTTGTTGATCGCATCACTCTTCATTAGCTATGTTGTAAAGTTTTTTCAAAAAGTCGTCTTTGTGTTTGTCATGTTCATAATCAAGGTGATAAGTATTATGAAACCCAAAGCGAAGTAAAACACCACTGCCTTGTAAATAGACGGTATAGCCGTCAATATCAGAAAATGCAGTGATCCCTTGATAAAATTTACCTTCTTCTGTGACTTCTCCGCGTTGTTGAATGCGTTCGTAAACCGCTAGAATCTGTTTATTGTCGATTTCATTTTTCATTGTTTGTCCCTTTTATTTAATCACTCATACGCTATAGAAGTGAGGGTCGATCATCATAAAAACAATAGTCTAAAAAGTATGATATTGCTTTGTTATTTTTCATTTATAAATTATGCTCAAAGTTCACTTTTTGTTGAGCTTTTACCATGATAGACAAAGCGTTACTTTTGAAAACTCGTGAATTATCCGACCAACTCATTGCATTGCAAACACCCATTAGAATACTCGATGCAATAAATTGGGATAAACAAATTAAAGAGGAATTTTTTAGACAAAAATGTCAAAAAAATCCACTTATTGATCGTGCTTATTATCAACAGCGCGATTTAGGGTTTGTTCCTAGCGAGTTGCGCCAAGCATTTTCAACACTGCACCGCAATATTATTAACCAGTTGGGGCAATTAAACCCAATTGCACAATATATGGGTAAAATGTGTACCGAATATAAAACGGTTCTGAGCATGCTTGAATACCGCGGTACGCCAGAGTTTCATGACTTATCAGTGGAGCTATTTGGTCATCCTAAAGATTTGTTTCATGCCGGTGAGCCATCGCTATCAGAACTGGCTAATATGCTCGAACAGCCTTTAAAAAATTTACTTGCAGCGGATATTTTGCCTGAAGATCCTAAAAATATTGATGCCAGCGACGCGGTGCGAATTTTATCTGAACAGGTCAATGCCAGCATGCCGGGAATAAACGTAGAGGTAATGCTAAGTGATGGTATTGTCAGCGATGCAGCAGCAGGTGCTAATAATATTAAGCTCAATCAAGATGTTAAGTTTTCTCAGCGCGAATTAGATATTTTAGAAGTGCACGAGGGATGGATCCATGTAGGCACGACTCAAAATGGCTTAGCGCAACCTTATTTAACTTGCTTGAGTAAAGGCACACCAAGCTCTACGGTGACCCAGGAGGGGCTTGCAGTACTGACTGAAATTATTACTTTAAAGTCAACGCCTAGGCGCTTATCAAAATTAGTAAACCGTATTCAAGCCGTCACCAAAGTGATTGATGGTGCAGAGTTTGTAGATATATACCGAGATTATGTGGCACAAGGGTTATCAAAAGACGACAGCTATACCCTTGCACAGCGGGTATTTAGAGGTAGCACGGCAACCGGCTTACCGTTTACCAAAGACATTGCTTATATAAAAGGCTTTGTATTGGTTTATAACTTAATTCGGGTGGCGATACAGCTTGGCAGAATTGACCAATTACCGCTATTGCTGGTGGGTAAAATATCAATTGATGACTTTAGGTTAATATCGCAACTACATGATTTAGGTGTGATTGAAAACCCGCAATTTGTGCCGCCCCATTTTAAAGATTTAAGAGGTCTTGCTACGTGGCTGAGCTTTGGTCGTTTTATTGGTAATTTGTCATTTGAACAATTAGAAAACGACTACAAGCCGTTGTTTTTATAATTTATAAGTGAGCTTTTTCTCAGAGACAAAAAAAGCCCAAAAACGGGCTTTTTTTAATTTAGCACAACACAGTTAACGTGCGTTGGTGCTCTCGAAAATTTTATCTGCAGAGGCTGCAACAAATCCAGTGTAAATTTCACCATCTGGTTTTGGGTAACGAATAGCAAACTCGTAAAAACAGCTAGGAATGCGCATATCGCCATCACTAAAGGTTACGGCGCATTCATCAGCTAATGTTGATGATTGCTCTAATAGCACCTCTGGCGAGCCTTTTACTTCGCCTCCTGAGGTGTTAAGCGCAAAGCCTGCATCTTTAAGAGCTTGGTTTACATCATGGATGTTATCAAACTTAGCTAAGGTGTTAATGTTCACAGTAAAGTGATTAGCACGGTAACCCCACGCAGACATCCACGCCGCATATTCGCTCTCAGCTAATAACTTTTTGTATGTATCGGTGCTTACTTGCCAATGCGTGCCTGAATATAAAAAGTTATCGGCAGTCACTGCGCTTTCGTCAATTTGTGCCACCATATCAGTAACAATTGCTTGTAGTTCAGGCGAGCATTTTTCAACTAATAACTCAGAGATAAAAACTTTAGGCTGTGTCGGGTCGCTATGCTCATAATGTTTGGCGTAGAGTTTTTTTGCTTCAAAGTGGTACTCACCACATTCTTTATAACCAATCGCTAAAAAGTGCGCAGCCAGCTTTTCAAGGCCTACTTTTTCAATATTAAAAGTACGCAAAGCAATATGGTCGTTAATAATGTCGTCTTTTTGAGTTGAGCCTAATAAGTCATGAATTTTATCAGCTGATGGCGTTACGGTTAGGTAGTTTTGCCATAAGTTATCAAATAATGTGTTTACATTGGTATGCATGGTAAATCCTTAAATTTTTCTAAAATTGTTATTCAATTATTAAGCCCGGCGCGAGGGTTTGCGGTAAATTAACTTTCTCTGACTCTACTGAGGCCACTGGGTATGCGCAGTAATCTGCAGCATAGTATGCACTGGCTCTGTGGTTACCACTGGCACCTATGCCACCAAATGGCGCTGCGCTTGATGCGCCTGTAATAGGGCGGTTCCAGTTAACAATACCGGCACGAATACGCTTTAAAAAGTGGCTGTAATCATCTTCGCTGTCTGCAAGTAAACCTGCAGATAAACCAAAGCTGGTGTTGTTCGCTTCTGCTATGGCGCTATCAAAGTCAGTGTAGCGGTATACTTTAATTAGCGGACCAAAGTGTTCTTCATCGGCGATTTCATCGATATTAGTGACATCAATAATCCCTGGGCTGACAAAGCCAGTGCCTGGTTTTAATTGTTTAAGCTCAACGAGTACTTCAGCACCTTGTTTAACTAGGTCAGCTTGCGCTGCAACCATGCCTAACGCGGCTTTTTCACTGATCATGGCGCCCATAAATGGTTGATCATCAGCAAAGCTATCATCGACAAGAATATTTTTGGTTGCACTGATCAGCTTTTCTAAAATCGCATCGCCATTGGCTGATTTTTCAATAAATAAACGACGTGCACAGGTACAACGCTGACCCGAAGTAATAAAGCCCGATTGAATAATATCGTGCACGGCGGCGCTCACATCAGCAACATCTTTAACCACTAGCGGATTGTTACCGCCCATTTCAAGCGCTAAGATCTTACCGGGATGACCAGCAAATTGTTTATGTAATAAATGCCCTGTGTTTGAGCTACCAGTAAAGAATAAGCCATCGATATCTTGATGTGAGGCAAGCGCTTTACCTGTTTCCAGTTCACCTTGAACAAGGTTTATAACCCCAGCAGGTAAGCCTGCTTTTAGCCACAGCTCTAAAGTAAACTGGGCTACGTGAGGAGTTAGTTCTGATGGTTTAAACACCACGGTATTACCCGCTAATATAGCAGGGACTATATGACCATTGGGTAAGTGACCTGGAAAATTATACGGGCCAAAGATAGCCACTACACCATGTGGTTTATGGCGAATAAAGGCTTTTGCGCCAGGCATTGGGTTTTCGGTTGTGCCTGTACGTTCATTGTAAGCACGAATAGCAATAGCCACCTTGCCTGTCATCGCGCCCACTTCGGTGCGTGTTTCCCATAGTGGTTTACCTGTTTCACTAGCAATAACAGTGGCAAACTCTTCGCTGTGTTCTTTTAATTGGGCAACGAAGCTTTCTAAAATGGTAATACGTTGTTCAATTGGCATATCGGCCCATTGAACTTGTGCGGCTCTTGCCGCTTCAATTGCACTGCTAACTTGTTCTGGGCTGGCACCATTACCTTGCCAAACAATTTCGCCATTACTTGGGTTAACAGAATTAAAAGCAGGGCCTTGGCCTGCGTGCCATTGGTTATTAATTAGTTGTGTGTTCATAAATAGTGTTACAGGCGGAAAAATCGCGCTGCATCTCCTTGATTTAAATGAAGTGCATCAGCTACTTCTTGGCTGATAACTAAGGTGTGTTTTGCGTGATTATAATGAGCGTGTTTAGTGAACGTGGCTCTAAAGTCGTTGACCCCTTGATTACAAATTGCGAGGGTATCTGAGCTTTGCTCATTAATATGCTCAAGCTCACCAATGGTAATTGGGCACACCTGTGAATCACGAATACTGCGAATATTACCGAGCTTTGCCTCTACTGTGGGGCCTGCGTCAAATAAATCAACGTAGCCACGGTGTTCAAACCCTTCTTTTTCAAGCAACTTAAGTGCAGGCTTGGTTTTATCATGGACATGGCCAATCACCGCTTGTGCCTTTTTACTTAGCAAGTTTACATAAATAGGGTATTTAGGCATGAGTTCACTAATAAATACTTTATCGCCTAGGCCTACTAAGTGGTCGGCTTGTGGGAATTCAATACTAAAAAAGTGTTCTTGTAACCATTGCCAAAATGGCGAGTGTCCTGCTTCATCGCTTACTCCGCGCATTTCCGCAATTACAGTGTCGGCAAAGCGTTCACTGTGCTGTGCCATAAATAAAAAGCGTGATCGTGATAAAAATCGTCCTGTTAAGCCTTTTCTGTTGTCTTCACGCAAAAATAAAGTACATATTTCTGAGCAGCCAGTGTAGTCATTACACATACTTAAAATATCGACGGTATTGTAAACATTTAAAGTGGGTGAGTGATGGACGGTTTTCCCTAAATGGTAATGGTACAAAGGCACAGATAACCCGACGGCTGCTTCTATGGCGGTAGTACCAATTACTTTGCCAGATTCACTGTCTTCTAAAACAAATAAATAGCTTTCGTCGAGAGGCTTATCTACGTTTTTAGTAAAGCTGCTTTGTGCACGGTCAATTTTTTCTTGTAGTTGCCCGTCATCGACAGGTAAAGAGGTGAAACCATGACCTGATTCAATGGCAATCTCTTTAAGTGCTGCAAAATCATTGACAGTAATAGGACGTAATACTTGCATTAACTACTTACTCCAATAAAGCC
>NZ_BADU01000070.1:0-4091 GCF_000239875.1 Pseudoalteromonas sp. BSi20311
AGCATTTTTTAATGGCTAATTGTTTTACTATTTAAGTAATCAGTAAATGCAAACAGTACACCCGACACAACAAAGGTCACGTGTATCAGCACTTTCCAGAGTAATTCATCATTTGAATGAGATGCAGAGCTTATAAACACCTTTAGTAGCTCAACGGCTGAAATGGCGACTATTGCACTAATCAGTTTCATTTTTAAACCAGAAAACCCTACTTTTCCCATCCATACGGGACGGTCCTCATGATTTTCGATATTAAGCTTAGAGACAAAGTTTTCGTAGCCACTGAATATAATAATTAATAAAAGTCCAGCTAACAAAGCGGTATCAACCAAAGTTAATATACCCACCAACAACTCTTGATTACTGGCAGTAAACGTTGCGATCCCCATCAAATACAGCTGTTTAAAAAATTTTATTAGTAATAAAACCACAGCAAATAGTAAACCGACAAAAAATGGGGCTAATAACCAGCGTCCTTTGAATATAAACGACTCAAGAGCATGCTCTACTTTATGAACAGGTTGTATTTTTTTATTTATATTATTTGTATCTGGCTCTGGCATAAGAACACCTAAAAATTAAAACGCGACATTAGCCTAAATTTAGCTGTAACACAATTAGTTAAGGTTAAACACTTTTACGTGATACGCTCATCTTGACGATAAAAATATTTCGTTTCCCTTTATTTTATATTCGATTAAAAATCAATATACCAACAGAGATGTTCTGGCTTGGTTACACTTGTTTTATGTAGGCATTGTATGAATACATAACTCGATTGTTACTCCATTTTTAGGAATAAGAAAATGAATAAAGCATTACTCGCGTTAATCGTTGCACCATTTTTCGTTTTATCTGCTGCTAATGCAGTGGCAAACGATGCTACAGACGCTTCAACTGAGACGATTCAAGAATTCACAGAAATGTGTGTTAGTTGGGCTAAAGAAGACGACGTAAGCAATGAAGAGCTTTATAACTATGTTTTAAAGTGTGTGAATGATGAACTAACATCTGAAGGCTATAACAAAGTCACTGCTGTTAAGATTTAATGAATAATTGAGTGAATTGAACCTAAATTGGTTACATTTTTTAATCCTGTAAAGTAAAAAATCAGATTAGAAATGCCATTGCGATAGGTTTGATTTGACAAAAAAACCGGAACTGTCACAGGCTGTGCGTTCCGGTTTTTTATTACTTAAAGCGGTGAATAATTAATTATTTATCGTCTTTTTTTACTTTTGCTTTCGCTTTACTTTTAGCAGGCGCTTTTTTAGCGGCGGCTTTCTTTTTAGGCGCGGCTTTTTTCTTAGCCTCTTCTACCCATTTGCCACCTTCGTAGTGTGCCGTCCAACCAGTTGCTTTGCCATCAACCTCAGTCATTACATACTGTGATTTATTCTTACGACTGTAACGCACAACAGCAAGATTACCATCAGGATCTTTAGCTGGTGCATCAGCTAGGTAGTAAAACTTAGGCGAAATACGATCTCTAAAACGCTGTAACTCTTCTACTTTGGGGGCGCGTGTTTCTCGTGATTTAGGGAACGTATTTGCTGCTAAGAAAATACCTGCAGCACCGTCACGTAATACAAAATAGGCTTCAGACTTTTCACATTCTAATTCAGGAATATGAACGGGATCTTCTTTTGGTGGCGCGGCTTCGCCATTTTTTAATAACTTACGGGTATTTTTACACTCGTCATTGTTACAGCCAAAATACTTACCAAATCGACCTGATTTTAATTCCATATCAGCGCCACATTTATCACATTCAATAATAGGGCCGTCGTAACCTTTAATTTTAAACGTACCCTCTTCAACCACATGCCCATGACACGCTGGGTTATTACCACACACGTGTAGTTTACGGGTTTCATCGATAAGGTATGAATCCATCGCTGTTTCACAAATTGGACAACGCTTCATTTGCATTAATGTTTCTGTTTCAACGTCTTCAACATCAGCTGCAACCGCTTCATCACCCGACACTAAGTTCATAGTGGTAGTACAGCGCTCTTTAGGTGGCAGGTTATAACCAGTACATCCTAAGAATACGCCCGTTGAAGCAGTACGAATACCCATTTTTCTGCCACACGTTGGGCAGTCAATGTCGGTTTCTACCATTTGATTAAGACGCATACCGCCTTCATCGGGTTCACCTTTGGCAATATTCAATTGCGTTGAAAAATCAGCGTAAAACTTATCGAGAACTTGCGTCCAAACACGCTCACCTTCGGCGATATCATCTAAACGGCCTTCCATTTTAGCGGTAAAATCGAAGTTCATTAAATCGGTAAAGTTTTCAACAAGGCGATCGGTGACAATCTCCCCCATTTTTTCAGCGAAAAAGCGGCGATTTTCTACTCGAACATAGCCACGGTCTTGAATAGTCGAAATGATAGACGCGTAAGTTGAAGGACGGCCAATACCACGTTTTTCAAGTTCTTTAACTAAGCTCGCTTCACTAAAACGTGCTGGCGGCTTGGTAAAGTGCTGCTTAGGATCAAGCTCAACTAAGGTGAGAACTTCACCTTGCTTAACAGCAGGCAGCGATTGATCTTCTTCGTTCTTTTTACGCACTGCTGGCTGTACTTTTGTCCAACCATCAAAGCGAAGCACGCGCCCTTTTGCCTTTAATGTAAAATCATTGGCGGCAACGGTTAATGTGGTTAAGTCGTACTCAGCAGGCACCATTTGACAAGCCACAAACTGGCGCCAAATAAGCTCATAAAGCTTTTTCGCATCGGCATCAACACCTTCAACATGTCCTGAAAGTACCGATACGCTAGAAGGACGAATTGCTTCATGCGCTTCTTGTGCATTGCCTTTTGAACTGTAGTTAATTGGATCTGCTGGTAAATATTTCGCACCAAACTCATTGGTTACATACTCACGACACATCTCAACCGCATCTTTTGATAGATTAGTTGAATCGGTACGCATATAGGTAATATAACCGCCTTCATATAGACGCTGCGCAAGCATCATGGTCTTTTTAACGCCATAACCGAGTCGAGTGCTGGCTGCTTGTTGCATGGTTGAAGTAATAAATGGCGCACTTGGGCGACTCTTACTTGGTTTTTCTTCAACGCTTACAACTTTATATTCGGCACTCTCAAGGCTTTTTACAGCTTCTGTAGCCTGTGCCTCATTTACAGGTTTAAATGGCTTGCCTGCTTGTTTAGTGACTTCTAAACGTAAATCAGACTCGCTATTTTTAACATCTGCATGGATATCCCAAAATTCTTCAGGAATAAACGCTTTAATTTCACGTTCGCGCTCTACTAATAACCGCACTGCAACAGATTGAACTCGTCCTGCCGATAAACCTCGTGCAACTTTAGCCCACAATAAAGGCGAAACCATAAAACCTACAACACGGTCTAGGAAACGACGGGTCTGCTGTGCATAAACCATATCGGTGTTCAATTCACCCGGAGTTTCAAACGCTTGTTGAATTGCATTTTTAGTGATTTCGTTAAACACAACGCGCTTATACTTTTCAGGCTCACCGCCTATCAGCTCTTGAAGGTGCCAAGCAATTGCTTCCCCTTCTCTATCCAAATCCGTTGCGAGATAGATTTGATCAGCATTTTGGGCAAGCTTTTGTAATTCTTGAACAACCTTTTCTTTACCCGGCAATACTTCGTAATGTGGTTCCCACCCTTTTTCAGGATCGATGCCCATACGCGCGACTAAGTTAGAATAGTCACGTTGCTGTTTATACGCTGCTTTCTCATCAGGTGGCATTTTACGAACCTCAGCAGGTGTTTTGCTTGCTGGTACTTTGTTTTTGCCCGATCCTGATGTAGGTAAATCTCGTACGTGCCCAATACTGGACTTAACGATAAAATCATTACCTAAGTATTTATTAATTGTTTTAGCCTTAGCAGGTGACTCTACAATTACTAGCGATTTGCCCATAGTTGCCTATTTCTAACCTAGTTTTTTAAATGTGTTTAGCCGACTCATGCGGCGCGAATATTTATAGGTATATCTACAAACACTAGTTCTTACAAGCTTTTAATACAAACTTTTCAGTATTTACTGAATAAACAAACAATTTCTGTTGTTAATTTAAACAAACCAGC
>NZ_BADU01000069.1:0-44911 GCF_000239875.1 Pseudoalteromonas sp. BSi20311
GCAATACCGTTAAATTGTAATGATGGCGATGTATCTGCAGAGATAACAGATGTACTGCGCGTAACTAGTCGTAACTTACGCTTAGCAATTGCAGATGTAACCTTAACGAAGAAGCCAGATAATAATGCTTCAAAATTAAATTGCGCAAATTAGCCACACTCAATGGCAGTCGACAAAGAAAAGATAATCGGCTGCCTTTAAAACTGGATCTACGAATGTGAATGCCAAAAACCCCAGAAGCCACCTTTTCTGGTTATTTCAAAGTTGTGGTTGGATTGTATATGCAATGCTAACTGAGCTGATGATTAAAATACCCAGCGAAGAGCCGTGGTCAATACACATACCGCATTTAATCATTGATGTAACATGTGGCTTTTTGATCACGCTAGCTTTAAGAAGAGCTTACAACTGCTCAAGCAAGCACGCATTCAAAACGAAAGTCGCATCACACTTAATACTGTTGTTAACTGCAACATTAGTTTGGACACAAATAAAGTGGGTCACTTTGCAATGGTTATATGGCAATGGCTGGCTTGCCATGTCGTGGTTTGACTTTGGTACTTGGACGTCAGCATCGTTAACTATGCTTTCAACATGGACTGCTTTTTATTATGCAATTAAAATTTATTTAGATAATTTAGAGCAAACTCAAAAAGCCGCCGAAGCGACGCACCTTGCCAAAGAGTCGCAACTTAAAATGCTACGATACCAGCTTAACCCGCATTTTATGTTTAACAGCATTAATGCCATTTGCACCTTAATCTTAAAAAAAGAAAGTTTGCAGGCTGTTAATATGCTCGAAAAACTATGTGACCTACTGCGCCATAGCTTGTATACCGACCCACTTGAAAAAGTAGCGATTAAAGAAGAAATTGCCATATTAAAAACCTACTTAGATATAGAGCAATGCCGATTTACCGACCGGTTAGAGGTTAATATAAGCGTTGATGAACCATGCAACGATTTATTAATCCCTTCTTTATTAATTCAACCGTTAGTCGAAAATGCCTTAAAACATGGCATGCGAGCAGATCAAAAAATGGTGATCACAATCAATGTTGAAAAAACAAAAACCGCATTGCTCATTAAAGTTGCAGATACTGGCAAAGGGTTTAACGACAATAAAAAATCAAAAAGAGGCATAGGCTTAGCTAATTGTGAGCAACGCTTAAAATTAATCTATGGAAACAGCCACCACATTGAAAAAGGCAATGCCAAAACAGGCGGCGCATGGCTGTGTATTTCTCTTCCTATTAATGGTTTGCAATAATGATGCGATTAAAAACTTTACTGGTTGACGATGAATACAGCGCAATTGAAGGGCTACGTATTCGTTTGGAAGCTTTTGACGAAATAGACGTGATTAGCAGTGCCCAAAGTGTTGATGAAGCAATTAATATACTGAACAAACATGACGTAGATTTAGTTTTTTTAGATATAGAAATGCCAACAAAATCAGGCTTTGAGTTAATTAAACATTTTCAGCCAGAAAGCTGCCCAGCGGTTATTTTTGTTACTGCTTTTCACCAACATGCGGTTAAAGCATTTGAAGTGCGCGCACTTGATTACTTACTTAAACCCGTTAAGTTAGACCGTTTAGCTGAAGCGATTGATAGAGTTATTAATACTGCAAAGCTAAATAGTAAAAACGAGCTAATTGAAGTACAGCAGTCATTGGTGAAAAATGATCCCGACGAAATCGCCGTTTCTGCTAATTCTGACTATAAATTTGAAGCCGAAAACTTAGTGATCCAAGATGCTAAAAACCCGATTCAAATAATTCCGTTTAAAGATATTTTATGGATCGATGCCGCAGGCGATTATATGTGTGTTCATACACTGATAGAAACCTATGTAATGCGAGCGCGTTTAAAAGATCTTGAAAAAAACACCTTACCAGAAGACTTCTTACGCATACATAAATCAACCATTGTTAATTTAAGCCACATCAAACAGCTCAATCCATTACGTAACTCTGAATACATGGCAGTGTTAGATAATGAAAAAAACCTAAAGGTGAGTAGAACGTACAGTAAAAATTTAAAAAGCTTAATAAAACAATAACGGTAGTTTTTTAGTAACACCACCGCCAACATTTTTAATGTAAACGTAGTTACGCTGCTTTTGGCTTATAAAGTTTTAATTACTTCTCTAAAAGCGCAGCGCCTCTTAACCTCTTTGTGAGTAACGCTCTTAAAAATTTAAATGCACAAAGAGAAATGAAAGAGGAGTAAATGAGAAGTTCACAATCTAAACGCCAGCAAGCTAAATTCTACAAATAATATCATCGTCAATTTTCAATGTGGACGTAGTGCTTACTTACGTTAGAAACACAGTTTCTCATTGCTAAAACCTAAAACCTAAAACCTAAAACCTAAAACCTAAAACCTAAAACCTAAAACCTAAAACCTAAAACCTAAGCTGCTCTTTAAACTCGGCTGTGTTATTTTGAACGTCTTGTTTAAAAGGATCTTGCTGTATGTTTAAAACCGTATTTTTTATATTCTTATTTATTTTAAGCGCACTTTTTACTGTTGCTACACATGCAAATGAGGCTAAACATGCAATCGCCGTTGGTGCAGAGCAATTTGCTTTGTACTTACCGCAATTAAAAAACAAACGTGTCGGGCTGGTGGTCAATCAAACTTCTGTAGTGGGTCAAACACATCTGGTTGATAGCTTGCTGGCTAAAAACATCAACATCACTAAAATTTTTGCACCTGAGCATGGCTTTCGAGGCGATCATGATGCGGGAGCGCATGTTAAAAACGCCGTTGATAGCAAAACCGGTATTGCGCTTATTTCTATTTACGGTAAACACAAAAAGCCAACCCCCGAGTCATTGCAAAATGTAGATGTAATTATTTTTGATATTCAAGACGTGGGCGTACGCTTTTATACCTACATAAGCTCTATGCATTACATGATGGAGGCAGCTGCAGAGCAAAGTGTTGAATTTATAGTACTCGATAGGCCAAATCCTAATATTGCTTATGTTGACGGCCCATTATTAGAACCAGAATTTAAATCGTTTGTGGGTATGCATCCAATCCCTGTATTACACGGTATGACGGTAGGCGAGCTTGCTAACATGATCAAAGGCGAGGGCTGGATCAATCAGGCTCGTGATTTAAAGCTAAACGTGATCCCTGTTGTCGGCTACAGCCGCACAACACCATACAGTTTGCCGGTAAAACCAAGCCCTAATTTACCCAACGATCAATCAATTGCGCTTTATCCATCACTTTGCTTTTTTGAAGCAACCCCTGTTAGCATAGGTAGAGGAACTGACTTTGCATTTCAGGTTATTGGTTATTCACCAGTAGCACTTGGGGACTTTAGCTTTACCCCGCGTTCAATAAAAGGCGCAGCGCTTAATCCTAAATTTAAAGACCAAATGGTGAAAGGGATTGATTTACGCCATAGTAATATCACAGGCTTAAACTTAAATTATTTAATTAATGCTTACCAGCAGCTTACACAGGCTAAGCAGGTGTTTTTTGAACGTGCCGATTTTATGGATAAACTCGCAGGAACTGATCAGCTCAGACTTGCCATAGAAGCGGGGCGAACAGCTGAGGAAATTAAGCAAAGTTGGCAAGCGGGGCTTGAGCAATTTAAACAGCAAAGAGCGCCTTATTTGCTCTACCAATAAAGGAATGAGTGTGTATTTAAATTTTTCCGTGTTAGCAAAGCGTACTTTTTTTAACGCGCTGACAATTGCGCTTTGCTTTATTATTACCGGTTGCAGTGGCGCAAGCAGTGCAATTAAATCTCAGCGCCCGTTTATTCCTAATCAAATACAGAGCCTCGCTAATGCGCAAGTTATTGCTACCTTTCCTGAGTCCAACCCCAGTAGCCGAGAATATGTAAATAATCGTGGGACCTTTAAAGCGTATAAAGGGCGCGGGCAATTATTACTACAAAATGAAAGCGCCTTAAGTGCCGATATTTATATTAATAATAAAAAGTTAGCGCTTGATACCCTGCAAAAAAATACTGAGTATGCCTTTAATTTAGGGCAGTACACTCACAACGGAGTTAACACTTTTAAGGTTGATAACATTCAACCTGCTGACGGCAGTTTAACGCTGCGATTTGCCTTTGCTACTCTAAATAGCTCAGCGGCTAAAACCATTGATTTTAGCGCGGTAGATAAGCTAATAGAAAAAGATGTAAGTGCGGGCTTTCCTGGTGCGGTACTAGCGATTCTTAAAGCGGGTAAGATATTAAAATTAACCGCTTATGGTGATGCCAAGCAATATCAGCAAAATGACTTAATGTTGTTACGCCCAGAGCCTATGCAAACAAATACACTCTTTGATTTAGCCTCAAACACAAAGATATTTGCCACTAACTTTGCACTAATGAAGCTTGTGAGCGAAGGGCGATTAAATATAAATAACAGAGTGAGTGATTACCTAACAGAATACCAAGGCGATGGACGAGAGCTGCGCCAAGTTAAAGACTTACTCACTCATAAAGCCGGTTATCCGCCAGTGTTCGACTTTCATCGAAAAGACACCCGCTATGGCGAGGTGTTTTTTTCACAAGCCAGCGACACCACCAAACAATTACTGCTTACCAGCGTGCCACTAGCCAGTGAGCCAAGCGCCCAGCATGTTTACTCTGACATTGATTACATGATTTTAGGTGTTTTAATTGAGCGTATTAGCGGCCAACCACTCGATGAATACCTAGAGCAGCATATTTACGCGCCTTTAAAGCTCAATAACACCTTATTTAACCCCCTTAAAAAAGGCTTTAACCGTCAGCAATTTGCCGCCACAGAGCTTAGTGGTAATACCCGAGATGGCCGTATTCATTTTGATAATATTCGCACCAATGTGTTGCAAGGACAGGTGCATGACGAGCGTGCTTTTTACTCACTTGATGGTGTAGCAGGCCATGCCGGACTATTTAGTAATGCCCCCGATTTAGCCGTTTTATGCCAAGTGTTACTCAACAAGGGCGGTTACGGCGATAAGCAAATTTTTAATGCCAGCAGCTTGGCGCAGTTTTTAACCCCACAAAGTACCGATGAAACCTACGGCTTAGGTTTTCGTCTTGCAGGAAATAATCAAGCGCGGCGCTGGCACTTTGGCCCGTATGCCAGCCCACAAGCTTATGGACACACAGGTTGGACTGGCACAGTAACTGTGATTGATCCCGCTTACGATTTAGCCATCATCTTACTTACCAATGCACGCCATTCACCAATTAAAGGTAGTGAAAAACGTTATCAGTTTGTAGGTAAAAACTATGAAACAGCTCAATATGGTTCTATTGTTTCATTAATTTATGAGGCGCTGTTAAATCAGTAAACTCAGTGAGTGACTTAATGGTGTAAATCTATTAAGTTAACTGCTTACTATTAACTAACCAAGGCTGTTAAAGCCGCGTTTATTATAAAAATTAAAAAGGTTTGTTTATGCATTGGTATTCTATTTTGCCACCGCTGATTGCCATTATTATTGTGTTTTGGCGCAAAGAAGTCATTATGGCGCTGCTTGTTGCGGTAATTTCATCGGAATTTTTACTCGCATTACAAGGTGAAGGAAATAGCGTATTTACTACGTTTTTAAATAGCATTGAACGCATAGTTGCTGTAGCAAGTTCCCCCGGTAATACCCGTATACTCATCTTTAGTATTTTAATAGGCGCCTTACTTGCCTATATTCGCGAATCTGGCGGTGTTGCTGCTACCGTTAATTTGTTGATGAACAAAGGCGTTGCGAAAAGTAAGCGCCAAGTGGGCTTTTTAACTATGTTTACCGGCGTTGCGGTATTTATAGAGTCAAACTTAAGTGTGCTTACCTCGGGTATTTTATCTCGCGGCCTGTTCGATAAATTTAAAATGAGCCGCGCGCGTTTAGCTTATATAATCGATAGCACCAGCGCACCTGTATGTATTTTAATATTACTAAACGGCTGGGGTGCATTTGTACTGGGCTTGTTAGGTAATTACGAATTAGGTGAGTCGGCAGTATCGGTATTGTGGGGCAGCGTAGGCTATAACTTTTACGCCATAATCACCCTGGTTATTGTTTTTTATACCATTGCGTTCGATAAAGTATACGGGCCAATGAAAGTAGCCGAGCAAAAGTTAGAGCTACAAAAGACCGAACTAAAAGAAGAAGTAACAGGCTCTAAAGCACGCTTTATGCTAGTGCCATTGCTTACGCTAATTGTTAGCATGGTCGGCTTTATGTTTTACACCGGTAACGGGGTACTTGCCGAGGGCAGCGGTTCAAAATCAGTATTGTATGCCACGGTACTGGCTATTGTTGTGGCCTATTGCTTAATGATTGGATCGCGCCAGTTTACCCACCACCAACTTGTTGATACCGGCTTTAAAGGCATGGGCGAATTACTCCCACTGGTAAGTATTGTATTGCTCTCGCTGACCTTGGGCGCAAGCTTAAAGGAGCTAGGTACAGGCGTGTTTGTGGCATCTTTGGTTGGCGATTACTTACCAATATATTTAATAGTGCCAGTGCTGTTTTTAACTGGCGCGGTTATGTCGTTTACTACAGGTACATCGTGGGGCACGTTTGCCATACTTATCCCCATTGGCGTACCGCTTATTCAAGCGCTTGGCTTACCGCCATCGCTGGTGGTAGGCGCTATTTTAGGCGGCGGGATATTTGGCGATCATTGTTCCCCTATATCCGACACCAGCGCAGTATCAGCCATCGCCTCAGGCTGTGACCTACTTACCCACGTTAAAACCCAATTACCCTATGCATTAGTAGGCGGTGGCCTAACGTTTATAGCTTACTTGGTAACGAGCTTAATTGTTTTGTAGGTTGGGTAGAGCGTAGCGAAACCCAACAAAGTGAGTGAGTTTAAAGCCTGCAAATCTGCAGGCTTTTTTGTTTAAGATTGATCACCACCGAGAGCACCGAGGCGCTACGCGCTACACAGAGATAAATAATAGCTTTTTATTAATAGGTTACGTTTATTGCATATTGTATGGCACTATGTGAAAAAGAATGATTTAAAGGGAAATTAAATGCACGATATTAAAGACTTCAACTGGAACAAGCCAAACCGTTTACTTGGGGAGTATTTTCCTGCTGATAAATTAGATCGAGCCCGCTACGCTACATTCTTATCAAGGCTATTGGCTCAAGAAGGTTTTGACAAAGCCAGACCTGATGAAGAGCAAAAGAAAAACTATGTATTGAATCTTAATGCAGAATGGGGAGCAGGTAAAACCTATTTTCTTAAGCGTTGGTCACAAGAATTAATAGTAGATTATCCTGTCGTTTATATTGATGCATGGCAGCAAGACTATTCAGACGATCCATTTTTAACTGTAATTGCGGGGATCATTAAGCAGCTACAACTTCAGGCGAAATTTGATATAACTATTCCTAAAAGCGCAGTTTCGATGTTTAAGGCTGTTGCACCCGCTATTGCACAAGGCTTAACTAAAAAAATATCAGGCATAGATATAGATGAACTGCATGCATTGTTATTTTCTGATGATGAAATTGATAACGATCAGAATCAAAATACCAATAAGCTGACTGGTAGCGACTTTTCACCAGCAGTAAAAGCGCTTGCACAAAATTTGATTAAAGATCATGAAGCAAAAAATAAAAGTATCGAAGTAATAAAGTCTAAGTTAGCAGACTGGGTCAGTAAGTTTGAAAAGCAGGAAGATAAGTCATTACCGATATTTATTTTTATTGATGAATTAGACCGTTGTCGCCCAAGTTATGCGGTCGAAATGCTAGAGACTATTAAGCACATTTTTGATGTTAAAGGCATCGTGTTTGTTGTGGCAACAGATACTGAGCAATTGCAGCATACAATCAAATCAATTTATGGTGAAGGGTTTGACGCTAAGATTTATTTAGGTCGCTTTTTTAATAGTCGCTATAGCTTAAAGCGTCCTGCTTTGAAGGATTTTTTATCAGTACATAGTGATACAACTAAATTTGAATCTGCGTATTTAAAAAGTAAAAATATTGAGCTACTCCCCCGCACAGAAATCCCCGAAACTGCTTTAGCTAATATCTCAGTTGTTTTAGATGCGTTCCAGGTGCCGCCTAGAACAGCTATTCAAATTACTGAACGCATTACTGCCATTATTGTAAATTTACCAAGTGATAAAAAAGTAGATGTACTCGTACTCGCTGTTTTGTTTTGTATCTATGAAAAAGATCACCCTCTTTATGAAGAAATTATAAATGGTAGATTTAAGAGAACAAAATTAAATAAGAAAGGTGAAACACCAAATATAAGGTTATCTGATTATTTATCAGAAAAAATACTACCCCGAGACTTAGAAAGAGATGTTATATTTTTTATTGATTCAAAATTATATAGCAAGGATCTGAACTGTATAATTAACCGCTACAAAGATACGAAGAAAGTAATTAAATTAAAGCATTACATAGAGTATTTTTTCTGCCAAATTTTTATAGTTGAAACATCACTTGTTTTTGCAGGATTTGGAAACACGCGGGGGGGGAAGTTAACTGAATTAGAGCAAGCTGAAAATGAATTACGGGAATGCAATGATTCTACTCAATATGAAGTGGCTAAGTCTTTGATTAAATATATTTATGTAAAAGACGCATATAACAAAATTACTAAAGAGCAATATCGTGATTTTATAGAGCTTTCCTCACCATTAGATTATATGGGCGATAGTTAACTACCTCTGTGCAGCGCGAAGCGCCTCTGTGTTCTCGGTGGTAATTTATCTAAATTACCACCAATCTTAACTGAGCTAAACCACCTAAGCCCCGCACATCTTAACCCCAGCCCCAGCATGCTTCAGCGCAATAATCTGCCCTTTGCCGTTATGCGCCATAGCGAGCATATCACCGGTATTGATATTACTTTCTACTGCGTGTCTTCCCTTTAAATCACTGAGCAGTGACTGCTTAATTTGTACCAGTACTTCGTCATTGCAGCTGGCTATGTACCAGTCGTTGTCGACCTTTACGAGCGTGCCGTATTCTATATGGTGTTGTTGATGGCGGCGTAAGTCGTTTGCTAGTTGGGTGTCGAGCGCGCGTTTTTGTTGCGTTATGGTGCTTGCGTAGCTACCTGTTTGATCTATTTCATGCGTTGTTATAAACGAGTAGTCGTGTATGTCTATGGTGTTTAATACGGTTTTAGGGGCAGTATTTATCACGTTGCTACTGTCGAGCACTATAAAAGCCAGTAAGCCCAATGCGCAGGTAAGGCTTGTGAGTTGCAGAGAAAAGCCAAGCTTTTTAGGTTGTTTTTGGATTACGCTATGTTTTAACGCCTGTTGCTGAGCGTGCGAAAGTCTGGTACGTGCTTTTCGCTCATTATAATGTTGTGTGAGCTTTTCATTAAACTGCTCATCAGGCTTGTTCATTACGGTCTCCTAATAATTGTTTTAGGTTTTGTTTGGCGTAGCGTAGCCTTGTTTTTATGGTTTGGGCGTTGCTTTGCGTTATAAGCTCTATGTCGGCAAGGCTAAAGCCTTCTTGTTGTAAGGTGATGGCTTCGCGCTGCACAAAGCTAAGTTGCTTGAGCGCAGCATTAAACGCTTCATAACTTATGTGTGTGTCACCTATATGCGAATCACTATTTGTTAATTCATTTTGATTGTTATTTTGCGCAGGCAGTTGGCTGTTTTCGTCAAGCTCTACAAAGTGTTGCTGTTTGCGGTATTCGTCTACTAATGTGTTACGTGCTAGTCGAAACAACCAGGCTTTGGGCGTGGTTTGTGCTTGGTACAGATGGCGCTTTTCAATAACCTTTAGCCATGTTTGTTGGCTTACGTCGTATGCTAAATGTGTATTAGACTGGGTAACTAAGTAATGATATAAATCGTTACTGTATAAGGCAATAAGCTGCTCTAAGTGGCGGTTGTCGCCACTTTTTGCATACCGCGCCATGCAGTCTTTGCTTGGCGCTTCAAATAACCATGACTTAATACTCAATAGCATAGGCGCTTATTCCTTTACTGCGAACTGTCTAATTTAAAATCAAGCTGTACGGTTTGACCTGTTTGTAATTGTGCCACACCTTCAATTACTTTTGGACGATATTTCCAGCGCTTAATGGCGCGAAGTGCTTCGCGATCAAATATGCGTTTTGGCTCCGAATTTACTACCGTGGCATCAATCACTTCACCAGTGGGTGAAATATTAAAGCTAAGTTGCACCCAGCCTTCTATACCATCACGTGCCGCGCTAGTTGGGTACTTTGGATTTATGCGCACAATGGGTGAAGCATCTCCCGTAGGGCGGGTAAGTGTTTGCTTCATATCGTTACCAAATCCGTCAATTACTATGGGTGGTGCTGTGCTTATTGCTGTTATTGGCTCATTACTAGGTGTTACACGTGGTGGTGCTTTAGGCGGCACTTTAGGTGTGGGTGGTGGCGGTATTCTTTTAATATGCGTGGTTTGTTTATCTTCTGGTGCTTGAAAAATCTCAACAGTAATATCATCACCCAATTTTATAGGTGCTCTTTGTTCGCCACTAATTAAGTATTGCATAAAGGCAAATGCAATAAAGGTCATCACAGCACCGCCAATAACAGCTGTTGATGTTTTGAACATGGGGTTTTTAGGAAATTCAAGTGTGTGCATAAGCCGCTCCAAATTAACTTATTATGTTGTTTCAGAGCTATAACGGTTGGCAAATAGAAAAGGGGTGAAATAGTTTTAAAATTTAATTAATTAAAAAGCCGAGTTAGTATTTAACTCGGCTTTTGTATATTTAATTAAAAATTACTGTTTCTTTTCACTTAGCGCGGGCTGGCCGTAGTTTGGCGAGCGTGGGCCATACAATAAGCCATTGTATGTATCTGATGAAAGTAAACGATTAGAAGTAATTGCAGCAATTTCAAAGCCTTTATCACTCACTGTTTCAGCAATTTGATTAATAGCTGCAACAACTAGCATTCCGACTAAGCCACCACCCGTGTTGTTGTTTTGTTGCTCAGCAGACGATGCTCTTGCCTTATCCTGCCATAGGACTTCGCCAGTGCGTAAATCAACAAGTTTTGCTGATACAGTGACCGCTGTTTCACTTGAAATAACGACGTAGCTAGTACCGTATTCTTCAATGTTGATATATAAGGCTGAATCAGCACCAAAAATATCATGTAGCTTTTTAACGGGCACTTGGTGAATATCGTTTGCAACCGTTAAACCATTACCTTTAAAGGTTTGATCAACAACCGCAACAGGAAATACATAAAAACCTGATTCAGCGATAGGAGTCATCATTTGTGTCATTACGCTATAAGGCGCGATGACTTCTGGTGTGTTGTTTAAAGGAGGCAACACAAGAATTGAATGAGGATCTGCTTGTCTAAATGCACTGTAATCATGGCTCGGTGGCGGTGATACACAGCCTGCGAGTGCTGTTAATAATGTTGCGATAGAGATTAGCTTTAAATAACGCATATTAAGCACCCTTTGCCGATTTTAGAAGAAAGTCGATGTACTGAACTGATTCAGGAAATAATTGTTTTTCTGTTTCAAAATGAGCAATACCTTGCACAGCATTGCCTGTATCAAAATACAGCATACCTAAATGAGCATGTAATCCTGGTGCTATTGCTTTACTGTTATTAGCTGCATCAGCAATAACCTGCTCTAGAATAGTTATTTGCTCTTCAACCGAAACTTCATCTGCTTTTAAATAAGCATAAACGGCGCTGTTATAGTCACCGTAATAATAAAGAGGTTCTTTGGTGTTATTACACCCAGTAAGCGCGACGCATACTATAGCGGTAGCGATTAGCTTTTTCATGCTTTACTACCCCATTGACCCGATTCAAGACCAGTAACTAGTTTATTTACCACTTCACGAATCGCTAAATCGAGTACTTTTCCGTTTAATGTTGCATCGTATGAAGCTGTGCTACCAAAGCCAACTACTTCACGCTCTGATAAGCTGTACTCGCCAGCACCTTGTACTGAGTAAATAACTTCTGATGTTGTTACATCAACAATGTTAAGTGTTACTTTGGCGTATGCAATTTGTGATTTGCCTTTTCCTAGTAAACCGAATAATTGGCGATCACCTATGGCTTTACGGCCAAATTCAGTTACATCGCCAGTTACTACAAACTTTGCACCGCTAATTACTTGCTTTGCGCCTGTTAATTTAGCTTCTTCTGCAAGTGCTTGCATATTGTCGCGATCCAGCACACTAAAACGGTTAGTTTGTTGTAAGTGGCTCATTAAGGTTGTTTTTGCTTGGCTACCTAAGCGATCTTGGCCTGATGAAAATATACCATTTTGAAAACTTGAGCGATTTACAAACTGACCCACAACTAATTTACTCTTGGTGCCAGAGTAAGTGGTGTTGTAAGTTGCGACTGTTGGTGTGTCTATAGCTTTTGATGAAGTAGTTGCACAACCAGATAAAGTGGCAGCTGCAAGTGCAGCAATAAGGGCTGTTGCTAAATGTTTTTTATTTTTTAACATGAAATTTTCCAATGTTCGTTGGGGGTAAATAATTAAACGAACACTTGGGGATGTACTTATACTGATAAGCTTATGACATTATTCAAGAATCCGTTCCGTGCCCATTTATAAACAAAAAGCGATAAATATGCAATTATTATTACTTTTCATTGTTAATAGATGTTAACAAGCGTTAATGAGTACTAACTTCTATTGCTTAAATACTATTAATATTTTCTCTGATTTTGTCGGCTAACTTTTTAGATGCATCATTTAATTGCGGCTGTAAGTGCAGGACTATTTCGGTAGGCGATAAGTCGGGTAGTCCATGGGTTATTTAAATCACTGCGTGTGGAAGTGATTAAACGCGATAATATTCAGCACCTTAATCAGGCTACACCAAGCAGTTTGTCGCGTATCCAAGATGTGGGCTGGCAGCAGCATTTATCGCATTTAATTGCTATGCCACAAAAACAGAAGCGCTGGAATTTATGCATACCAATATTATTGATGCCATGAGCGATGTGGCTGAGGTATTTAAAAATGAAGGCTTAGAAACTCGTGTTGATGTTGACCAAACTCACTGTGCTTTAGTCGTGGGGCATGGCAGTGAAACCGACTTTATTTATGGAACTTGGGCGCGTGAAACATCAATACCTACCTTTATGGGGGAGCGCAGCGATATTAAGCATACTTCTCAGTATTATATTGAGGTGTACTTGCAAGAGGGTTCTCAGCAATACAATATTTGTGGCTACAGTAAAAATCAGTTAATTGCTGATATTATTGACCAATACGAAAAGTACTTATACTTTTTACATCAAGTGCGTTAATCGGCTTTTATACTCGCCCAATAATGAGCGCGATTGAGTTACTAAAATGCATAGCTAAGCGCTATGCATTTTTTTGCTCGTTTTCCAGGTCTTTAAACAGCTTGCCTTGGGGATGCTCAAAAAATTCATCATCATCTTCATCTTCTTCTTCATCTACAACCAGCATTTGATCTTGTGCTGTGGTTTCTTCAATGCGCGGATCCATCGTAGCGGCCAGTGGCGAGTTTGTAACATCGGATGTACCGACCACATAATCACTGGGTTCAGGCTGTTCAACTTTTTGTTTTGAGTTAATAAAGGTCAGCAGTAAATACATGGCCACGGTTAATAGTGAAATAGACGCATACAATGCTGGGTGACCAAAGTAGCTCATAAGCTGTGCGTTAACTGTTGAGCCTATTGCAGCACCAGCGCCAAAAGCGACTAATAATGCAGATGATACGCCTACGCGTTCTTCGTCTTCAACCCGCGAATTGGCCAGTGCCGAACACAGCGGATATAAAGTAAAGGCAAACAAACCAAATATAAAAGTGAGTATGTAGGCAATAGGCTGTGAGGTAGGTAATAAAAACAATGCCAAACTTACAATTCCGATAGCTGCTGCATTAGTACGAATTAACACACTGCGGCGAATACGGTCGGAGAGCATCCCCATAGGCCATTGTGCTAACAAGCCAGCAAAAATAGTCACCGACATAAAAATAGCAATTTCAGCGGCGCCAAAGCCAGATAGCTTAGCAAAAATAGGCGCTAGACCATAAAAACTACCATTAATAATGCCCGCGAAATGTACCGCAGTAAGCGACTGAGGCACCTTTTTAGCGTAATCAAATAGGCTCATTTTTATCGGTTTTAACGGTTTTGGGTGAATTCTGCGAGTGATAGAAATTGGAATAATGCCGATAGCCAACGCCATGCACACTAAAAATAGCGGCGCATACCCTAGCTCAGGAAATTGTGCGAGCGCTAGTTGCCCTAAAATCATGCCTAGGTAGGAGGTGATCATATAAAAAGAGAAGACTCGCCCGCGAGATTCAGGCGCTGATTGCTCGTTTAGCCAGCTTTCTAGCACCATGTAATTACACATCATACCTAAGCCAACAAACAGCCTTAAAGCAAGCCATATGTATAGGTTATCGCTTACCCCGTGGGCGGCCACACAGGCTGTCACAGCAGCGGTACTGGCGGCAAAGGTTCTAATGTGGCCTACCGATTTTATTAGGTGGTAACCAAGTTTAGAGCCCAGCAACAAGCCAAGGTAATAACACGAGGTCATTAAGCCTATCCAAAATGTGGACGTGCCTTGCTTACCTAAATACAGGGCTAAATAGGTTGTAAGTAAGCCGGTACCAATAATTAAAAATAAATTGGCAAAATACAGTGATGGAAATGATTTCATTAAAATGCAAATTATTGAGCTAAGACAATTAGATACTAGAGCAAGCGCCGATGTTTTCCAAGCTGTATAAATCAGTTTTTATAGGCCAGCTATATGTAAACTGTAAATATGTATTATTAATATCATGAGCGCATGAAGTAATCATTTAACAGTATTTTCATTTCACCATTTTGTAGGTATTCAGCTATTTTTTTATTTATTTTATCGAAGTCTTTTTTATAGCGGGGGTGGCAAATAATATTGTCGTTTATTTCTACTGGTGAATAGCTGTCACTATAAGGGAGGTGAGAGTTTATGTTTAATTCTTTATATGCAAAGGTAATATCGGGGTAAAAAGCCAAGATTAAATCGACCCGGCCAAGTAACAGCAGTTGCAAGCTTTCCATTTCGCTATTTACTTCTATAACTATTTTGGCCTTTTCTTTTATTCTATCTAGCTCACGGCTACTGGGTACCCCTCTAACAATACTAACAATATCGTTATCATCAATATGCCCTAAGTTCGAAATAATCCGCTCTGGGCTATTAGACACCACTTTGATCAGCGCTTTATTATATGGAGTACTGTGTAAAATATTATTTGGTAGAGCAATGCCCTCAGAGCCATCAAAGGTGTCTTCTCCAGGTGCGTAGCAAGCAACGCGATCTTTTAAAAACTCCAGTTTGGCACGCTTCATTGGCATGATTTCAATAATATATTTTTTATTTAGCTCAGTATCTTCAAGGGCTTTGGTTAACAACGCATGATAAACCCCTTGCTCTTCATTATTGGCTGCATGTTGAAAGAGTCCACTTAATTCTGCAACAGCAATAATATGTTTAGCATTTACGGGTTGATGAAAACAAGCAATTAATAAAAGCAACCAAAGGGATGGTTTATAAAAATACTGAGCAATGAGCATGGATTGAAGCTAATTTATTTTTTATAGGTTAAATATAGTCTTTGAGAACCTAAATTACGACCGATGATTTAATTTAACGGCTTAATTTATACCTATTTCATGGCAGTGTAAGCTCCACATAATAAAATAATACGATTTAGTGCTGCGCTAGAATAGCGGCTGTATTGCAGGTATTATGTTTCAAGGCACTTTAAAACATTATTTACTCCACACAGGAGGAAAGTGATGGCAGCAGTAATATTTTTTGGAATTAACAATGACCAGTCATAATCAAGCCACAAAGCAGCGTAAAAAAAATAATCCGCTTATCGAAATAGTATTTAATATCATCATTCCTTCAGTCATTTTAATGAAGTTCTCTGGCCCTGAATATTTAGGCAGTGTGGTTGGCTTAATTGTGGCGCTCATATTTCCTATTAGTTATGGTATTTATGATTTTATAAAAGCGGGCTCATTAAACTTTATTTCACTTTTGGGCTTTTTAAGTACTTTACTTACCGGTGGTATAGCGCTGTTTGAGCTTAACGTTGAGTGGTTAGCAATTAAAGAAGCGGCTATACCGGCAATTATTGGTTTTACAGTGCTAATGTCGGGCTTTTTTGGTAAGCCCTTGCTAGCCAAACTTTTATTAAACTCACTTTTATTCAAGTTAGACACTATTTACGATGCCCTTGCTGAACGCGGCAATACGCAAAGCTTTAAACAAAAAATTACTAACGCTAATTACTTATTAGCGCTGACCTTTGTGTTTTCATCAACTATGAATTACCTCTTAGCTAAATGGATTGTTACTAGCCCCGCAGGAAGTGTGGAATTTAACGAACAACTTGGTGAAATGACCCTGTTAAGTTATCCCGTTATTGCCATTCCTTCTATGCTGATGCTTATTGGTATTTTTATATATGTAATTAAAGTGCTGACTAAGCTAACCGGTATGAAGTTTGAAGAAATGGTTAATGCCGAGTAGATAAAACGCATAAAGAAAACCGTTGTTTAACAACGGTTTTTTTTGCTATCAATATTTACTTGTAGTGAGAGTAAAGTTGGTAATTAGTTCTGTGGTACGGGATAAGTTTATAGTTTGGTTGTAAAAAAGTGACTAAGTCGGTGAGTTCAGATACGGTCATGGTATCGTTAAATACCGTCATTTTTGAACTGCCATCTTCATTTCTGGCGTCGGGTCTATAAGGCCTAGAAAACCGATGGGAGGGATTAATCACTGACGTTACCAGCTCAGCATAAGTAATTATTTTGGTTTTATTACCTCCTAGCTTAATAGAAATATCGTCATGTTTTGTTACGCTGCTATCTTCTACGCCTGCAAGTGTATGGCATGCCAAGCACTTATATTTTAAAAACACGGCTTTACCTTGTTCTGCATTACCCTCGGGTAAGCTAAATCCTTTTGGTGAATCAACGCCTTTATCACAACCTGCCAGTGCCATTAAGCATGCAATTAAGAGTGTATATTTCATAATAACTCCATTTTTTAATTGGTTTTTTGCAGTGCTTAATTGTTCTCATCAATAACGCTTTATTTGATAAGCCATAAAATAAGCGGCTGCACGAGTATTTTGATACTGCATGGTATGGCATTTTCATTTTTGCTTGCGATATCTTTTTAAGGCTTAACAAGTTAATAAAGAAAACATTCTTTGCACTGAGTCTCAGATATTTTTCAGTTAATGAAATGAGTCATCACCATATTTTATCTACAATTTGAGTGTAGTAGATGATAACTAATAATTCTAACTAAGCTGAGCTTTGGTTAGGCGATTTAAATAAAGCGGCTTCAGTAATATGTTGACTCACACTGTTTTTTTGTAGGGCGATATACAAGTCTGAGTGAACATAAATCCCCTCTTTACCAGATGTAATTCCTGCCGTTTTAAACCAAGCGAGCAATTGACGTTTTCTGCCAGCAAGCTCTAAACGAATATGGCGCTTTTTAAAAATTACATCTAAGTCGGCAAGCATGCTCATTACACTTAAATCAAGGTGAGTAAAACAAGGTACAGCGTCGATAATAACGCATTCTATATCGTCTTTCTGGCGGGCGTATTGCTCTAATAAGCGACGTTTAAAGTAACCCACGTTAAAGTAAGTTAAAGGCGAATTGAATCGATAAATAAAAACGCCTTGTATCGCTTTGGCTTTATCTGTTTCGTCGAGGCTTCTTACTACCCCTTTGGCATCAATACCTAAAATAGTGTCAGATGGACGCATAACGCTGCGGATAAATTGAAATAAACCCAATAATACAGCAAGCGTTATGCCAGGGATTACACCAATAAACAACACCGCAAATAACGTAGTTAATGCTAAGTAGAATGCTTGCTTATCTTTAAATTTTAATTGCCATAACGCCTTTAAATCGATGAGATGAATTGAAGCAATAATAAGCACAATTCCCAGTGCTGCACTGGGAATATACTCAAGGGGAGCCGTTAAAAATAACGCAATGATGGCAATAATAACAGCCGCTATAATCGATACTAATTGAGTTTTACCGCCGGCATTGTCGTTAACAGCCGTACGCGAGTCAGCACCACTAACAGCGAAGCCTTGTGACAATGCTGAGGCTAAATTGGCAATACCTAAGGCTCTAAATTCTTTATCTGGATTAATGTCATAGCCATTTTTTGCAGCAAAGCTTCGTGCGGTCAACATCATACTTACAAAGCTGACTATGGCTAAGTTAAGTGCAGGAACTACGAGCTCACGGATCACCCCAATATCAAACATCGGAGGGTTAAATATAGGTAAGCCACCCGTTACAACGCCAATGGTTTTTATCTCAAATTGTTCTAAGTTGAATAACCAAACTAAGGTTGCAGCCAATGTGATTGCCAGCATAGAGGCAGGCCAACTTGGTTTAATACGTTTGAAAGCGAAATAGGCACTCAGTGTTAATAAAGCCATTAGCAAGGTGGGAATATGAGTTTGCGATAAATAGGTTGGCACACCTCCTAAACGCTCCAGTAAGTAGCGTTCGTCAAAGGTAAAACCAAATACTTTTGAAAACTGGCTAACAATAATGGTAATAGCTACGCCATTGAGCAGTCCCATTAAAATAGGTTTTGATAAAAAGTCAGCAAGTACACCTAGTTTAAAGCGGCTGGCAATAAAGCACCAGATACCTGTCATTGCGGTCATGGTGATCACTAATTGCCAATGTTTAAAGCTATCGCCTGCGGCAAGTGGAGTCACTACTGCGGCAATCACCGCACAGGTTGCGGCATCAGGGCCAATAATAAGCTGTTTAGAGGTACCAAATAGTGCGTAAAGCATCATAGGTAAGATACAAGAATAGAGACCAACGGCGGCATTTACGCCGGTAAGCTGCGCATAAGCAATAGCTACAGGCAATGCCACGGCTGCAACTGATAAGGCTGCTCGCATATCGTCGGCAAGCCATTGGCGCTGATAATTAAACAACGTTTGTAAACCAGGCATAAAATTATATAAACGCGACAACACTGAAAAATCCCTTTAATAATAAGGAGTAGATAGTAAGTTCTGTATAAAAATAAGTATAGTAACTAAACGCGTTATAGTGGATTAAATATGATGGTTTTAGCTTAATGATGAGATGGATATAGTGAAAAAATAAAAAGCCCAGCATATTTGCTGGGCTCAATGTATATCAATTTAAAATTAGCTGTTCAATTGACCCGTAGATGACTCTATATGGGCACGAACAAACCACTGATATTGCTCAAGCTCGGCAAGTTGCGCAATGATCATATCTTCAGATACCGGATCAAGCTCAGCAAGTGATTCTATAGCTTTACGGTGATCACCGTTAACGCCGTTATATACTTTGTCTAATGCAGCTAAGTGCTCGGTTACTAAACCTTTGCCTATAGCGTAGTCTTCCCATGTACGACGATCGACAATTGATTTTGGTGTACCAACAGGGACGCCGCCTAAAGTGGCAATACGTTCTGCTATGGTGTCGGTCATTTCACGCACGGTTTCAACTTGAGGGTCTAGCATTTCATGTACGCCAATAAAGTTTGGACCTACTACATTCCAATGAATATGTTTTAAAGTTAGCTGTAAATCAATTAGCGCTACCATGCGATCTTCTAGAACAGATATTGCTTTATTTGCTGATTCGTTTTCTACACCGGGAGCGGTAAATTCAGCGACTTTGTTTGCATTATTACTGTTACTCATTATGCCTCCTACTATTTCAAAATAGTGCTCGCTTAACTCAAGTGAGTGTTTTAATTGCGATAACGAACACGTCTTGTATTAATAGAAGCAATGCTCATGCCGATAGTATTGTTATTTTAAGTTGCTGAAATTATTGTTTTAATTTTTAATTGGCGGTATTTTTCAAAGCAACAAACTTAAGTGCATATGAAAAATATGCACTTTTTTGTAAATTCTGCAAAAAAGCACGTTTAAAACAGGGGCACGTTAAGGACTCTTTTTGCCTACGCTATTTAGGCAAAAGAAAACTGGGTTCAGTGTTTAATCGTTATAGCGTTTTTTGATATTGATGCGCTTTTAATACGTCAAACGGAATAATGTCGAGCGCTTTTTGGTTTGTAGCTTCAAGTACCACAGGAGGAGCAACGTTTGCAGCAATGGCATGATACCAACGCACTGCGCACAAGCACCATTTGTCGCCAGCTTTTAAGCCAGCAAAATCATACAAAGGATTAGGGCTAATTAAATCGTTACCTTGCGCTTTAGAAAACTGCAAAAATTCGTCGGTCATAATGGCGCATACACTGTGATTGCCAAAGTCTGAATCTGGCACATAGCAAAACCCTTCACGGGTATAGCCACCATTACCACAACACAGTTGTAAGCGAGTTCCCAGTACATTTAATTGATTAGCCATGCAGCACAGTTACCTTGTAATAATCATCGAAAGCAGAGGTGTTTACCATAACAGGCCGTTAGTGACTTAGCTATCTATGCTATTAATTTTATACATCTTTAAGCGAGTAAAAAACTGCACTTAGTAAAGCCAAAATGCAGTTTTTACTAAGCAAGGGCGCTTACGAAAGTAGTGCTGCCGCTAAACGCACAAAATCAGAAGACGTTAAAATACCCACTAGCTGACCCTGCTGGCTAACAACGGGCATACAACCGTGGCGATTATCTACAAAAAACTTAACGACATCTGATAACGGCTGCTCTGGGGTGACACTAATAAAATCACTCACCATAATATCTTCTACTTTTGTGAGTTTCTCTTTTCGTTGTAATGCATTTGCACCAAACGTTGCCATGATCCCCATAACTTTAGCGACCATGATTTTTTGTGTCAGCATACCGACAAATGCGCCGTCTTCGTCGATAACAGGAATATGACGAATATTTTTTTCTTTCATTAAATTATGTGCGTCATGCAAAGTGCTTTTTACGTTCACTGAAAATGGGTTCGGTGTCATTAAGTCTGTAACGTTTTGACTCATGTTTATTCCTTTATATTATCTGTAGTGTATCAGCTTATATTAGCGCTATTTTTAAGCTTTGCACCTTATTCAGATCAAGGTTTTTACGGATTTTATAAACTGAGGGAGAAGAGGCAACACTTAATTAAATGCCAAAAAGCATTTAATTAAGTGATAAAACTACAGGTAAATATTATTCATAACCACGTGGTGTTTTTGTTTTAATAACAGCAATGTATCCATGCCAACTAGCGTAACTAAGTAGTGGCATAATAATAATAAATCCAGCGGCACCTGCAGCAAAGCCCAACGCTACTAGTACAAATATACAAATTGACCACACTACCATGGCTGCAAAGTTTTCTTTAACTGCGTGGATTGAAGAAACGACTGCGGTCATAATATCAACGCGTCTTTCCATCATAATTTGCGGCGTAAATGCAGAAATTGAAAACACACTGACCAGCAAAATCCCACCGATAATGCTGCCTATAGTTAAAAACGCCGAAAGTTCTTCAAAGGTGGGGTTTACATGGTTTGGGTATAACGCATGCACAATTGCAGCTAGGCGCATCCAAATAATCATAATTACCATGAGTAATACCGCAAAACCCCACTCACCTACAGGGTTACGGAACATTGATTTTAATGAATGGCTTAATGTAGGTTTATGGCCTTTCTCAAGCTCCCAGGCTACATCGTATAGGCCAACGGCGAATACCGGACCGATTAAAGCAAAAGCAACGGTTGCAGGTAAAATAGCTAAGTGGCTGTCGGTAAGTACAACAGAGTAAACAATCGCTACCGGAATAAGCGTGAAGATTAAACCGTAAATTAAACTCAACATGGGCGCGCGCGCCATATCTTTAAACGCTAACGAAAGCCAATGAAAAGCGGCAAATGTATTTACTTTGTTGCACTCTAAACAACGTGCGAATTTAGTGTCTTTGTCTATTGTGTTTGTAGTTGGCATAAAGATGCTCCTTTTTTAGTCACCTTTTAGGTTTAGAACATAGATGTTTTATTTACAACTCATAAACAACTTATACGATTGATTTAGTCGCATTGTTCATTTGTTAGTCATTTTTATTGGGTTAGCTATTTTGTTTATTTAAATATATGTTTGAGCACGTACTTAAAAAGTGGGTTCGTATTTCTTTTCCACAGTGGTAATCTAAGCCCTGAAGCTAATTTTAAGAGACCGTAATGAAGGAAAATAAACAACAATTTCAAGGATCTTTACTGGGTAGCAAACGGTTTTTACCTCTGTTTGTGACGCAGTTTTTCTCTGCTTTAAATGACAATGTATATAAGCAATCAATCCTACTTATTTTAATTTTTCAGGCTGCTACGGTAGCTGATGGTGCCTTTTATTCTAATTTGGCGGCAGGATTATTTATTTTACCGTTTTTTCTATTTTCAGGCATGGCTGGGCAAATTGCAGAAAAGTTGGAAAAATCAAAACTGATCAGCATCGTAAAGTTTTGCGAAATTCCTATTATGCTGGTGGGCGTAGTATCGATTTTAACCGAGCAGGTTTGGTTAATGTTAGGTACTGTATTTTTAATGGGCTTACAAAGCACTTTTTTTGGACCGCTTAAGTACTCTATTTTACCGCAACATGTGGCCCCAAATGAGCTAACAAAAGCGAATGGGCTGGTGGAGTCGGGCACTTTTGTCGCTATTTTATTGGGCACCGTATTTGGCACCTATTATATAACCCAAGCAGCGGGCCCTATTTATATCAGTATCGCAATAGTGAGCCTAGCGGTTATTGGCTTTTTGAGCAGTCGATTTATTCCTAAAAGTGCTGCCAATGATGCTAATTTAAAAGTATCGATTAACCCTATTACTTCAACCAAAAGTGTTTTTAATGCGCTTAAGGCACAAACCGAGTCGGTGGGTAAGTCAGTATTAGGGATCAGCTGGTTTTGGCTTATTGGTGCGGTGATACTAACGGCGCTCCCTAATTACGTAAAACATGTAATGGGAGGCGATGAGTTGGTGGTGACGGCTGCTTTAGTGGTGTTTTCGTTGAGTATTGCATTGGGGTCTTTGCTTTGTGAAAAGCTATCACGCTCACGGATTGAGTTAGGTATTGTGCCTTTTGGTGCACTGTTAATTACCTTATTTTTATATTTACTAAGCCAAGAGCCTGGTATTGAATTTTATCGCCAAGTTAGTGAGTTGCAGCTTACTCTTGAACAAGTAATTAATACTGGCGATATGCTCTGGCATTTTGTTTGGATGGCAGGTATTGGTATTGCCTCGGGGTTTTATACCGTGCCTTTGTATGCACTCATTCAGCAGCGTACGCACCCCGATAGCCGTTCTCGAGTGATTGCAGCTAATAATGTATTAAACGCACTGTTTATGGTCGGCAGCGCCGTTTTAAGTATTGTTACTTTAACGCTATTACACTGGAATATTTCACAATTACTGTTGTTATTAGCAGGGCTTAATTTACTGATATCGGTTTATATATACAGCAAAGTTCCTGAGTTCTTTTTACGCTTTATTATTTATATTTTAGCGATTTGCATGTATCGGGTGCGCACTAAAGGCGAGCCTAACATTCCCGATGAAGGGGCTGCGGTAGTGGTAAGTAACCATGTTAGCTTTGTTGATTGGATGTTTATTTTAGCGGCGTCGCCTAGGCCAATTCGGTTTGTTGTATTTGCACCTATTTACTATTCACCGGCACTTAATTGGTTATTTAAAATGGCCAAAGCCATTCCAATCGATAGTGAAAAGGCAAACCCTAAGGCGTTTAATAAAGCCTTTGATGACATCGCTAAAACACTGGAAAGTGGTGAGTTAGTAGGTATTTTTCCTGAAGGAAAGCTCAGCGGTGATGGCGAGGTTGATGTATTTCGCCGTGGCATTGAAAAAATAATTCAGCGCACGCCTGTGCCTGTTATCCCTGTTCATTTAGATGGATTATGGGGCAGTATGTTTAGCCGAAAAGCCAAGTGGCGACTACCTAGACCCAAATGGTCGTTAGTAAGCGTAGCGATTGGTGAGTCGGTTGCATCTGAAAATGTGAGTGCCGATGACTTGCGTGATCGAGTGCTTGCTTTAAAGTAGCTTTACAATAAAAAAGCGCTGCAATTAATTGCAGCGCTGTGGTTGTGTTACTTAATGGTTATTAACGGTCTAAATTCATTACTTTAGTCCATGCTGCAACAAAGTCTTCTACAAACTTTTGTTTTGATGTATCAAAGGCATACACCTCAGCAACTGCACGTAGTTCTGAGTTTGAACCAAAAATCAGATCAACCGAAGTGGCGGTGTACTTTTGCTCACCTGATTGACGATCAAAGCCTTGATAAATGCCAGCATCTGACGATTTTTTCCATACCGTCGACATATCTAATAAGTTAACGAAGAAATCGTTATTTAGGGTACCTGGCTTGTCAGTAAATACGCCGTAGTCAGTGCCTTTATAGTTTGCATCAAGTGAACGTAAACCACCGACTAATACAGTCATTTCAGGAACTGTTAGGTCAAGCTGATCCGCTTTATCAATCAGCATTTCTGTTGGCGATTTATAGCTTTTCTCTGCATCAAAGTAGTTTCTAAAACCATCGGCTGGCAGCTCTAATAAGCTAAATGCATTAACGTCAGTTTGCGCTTGCGTAGCATCGCCACGGCCAGCATTAAACGGCACGTCTACTGAGTAGCCTGCATCTTTGGCTGCTTTTTCAATCGCTGCATTACCACCAAGTACAACTAAATCAGCAAGCGATACATGGCTTTTGCTAAATAAGCTGTCGTTAAAGTCAGCTTGAATCGCTTTTAATACTTTAAGTACTTTTGCGGTTTCTGCTGGATTATTTACTGCCCAATCCTTTTGTGGTGCTAGCGCAATACGTGCGCCGTTGGCACCGCCGCGCATATCTGAATCACGGTAACTGGCAGCCGATGCCCATGCCACACGTACTAACTCAGGTACACTTAGGTTTGAGTCTAAAATAGCGGCTTTAAGCTCTTTTACTGCACCAGCATCAATGTTTGATTGAGTTTCTGCTGAAATAGGGTCTTGCCAAATTAAGTCGTCTTTTGGTACTTCTTTACCTAAAAAGTTACGTGGTGGTCCCATATCTCTGTGAGTTAATTTGTACCATGCTTTAGCAAAGGCAAGTTGATACTCTTTAGGGTCATTTAAAAAGCGTTCTGCAATTTTGCGATATTCAGGATCAAATTTTAACGCTAAATCGGCCGTAGTCATTACCGGTGGGTTAAATTTACCTTTAACGTGCGCATCAGGTACGGCGTTATGTAATGATTCATCTGTTGGGATCCACTGAATAGCGCCTGCAGGGCTGCGAGTTTGTTTCCACTCAAAGTTAAGTAGGTTGCTTAAGTACAGTGATGACCAGCGGGTAGGTGCTTGTGTCCATGCGCCTTCTAAACCACTAGATACGGTATCTTCAGAGTGGCCTTTACCACATTTGTTTTTCCAGCCTAAACCTTGCTCTTCAATACCTGCTGCAGCAGGCTCTGCACCTACACAGTCTTTAGGTTTGTGCGCACCATGCATTTTACCAAAGGTGTGACCACCGGCGATAAGTGCCAGTGTTTCTTCATCGTTCATCGCCATGCGAGAAAACGCAACGCGAATGTTCTTAGCTGAACCGATTGGATCAGGTACTCCTTTAGGCCCTTCTGGGTTTACATAAATTAAACCCATGTGAGTTGCACCTAGCGGGCGTTCTAGTTTGCCGCTGGCATCTTCACGGTCGCTGGCAAGCATTTCTACTTCAGGACCCCAGTAAACCATGTCTGGTTCCCAATCGTCAGTACGACCACCAGCAAAACCATAGGTTTCAAACCCCATGTTTTCTAAGGCAACATTACCGGCTAATACGATTAAGTCTGACCATGAAAGGGCTTCACCGTATTTTTGTTTGATTGGCCAAAGTAAACGGCGCGCTTTATCCAAGCTTACGTTATCTGGCCAGCTATTAAGCGGTTCAAAACGTTGTTGACCACCGCCAGCGCCACCACGGCCATCAAGCGTACGGTAGGTACCAGCACTGTGCCAGGTCATACGAATAAAAAATGGGCCATAATTACCAAAGTCTGCTGGCCACCAATCTTGAGATTGAGTTAGTAGAGCGTCGATATCACTTTTTACAGTGTCTAAATCTAGACTGTTAAATGCCTCTGCATAATTAAAGTCGGCACCGTAAGGGTTTGAACGTAGATCATGATCGCGAAGAGGAGATAGGTTAAGTTGATCTGGCCACCAAAATTGGTTGGTTCTGGTTGCGCCCATTTTTGCCTCACCCATGCCTACAGCACCTTGTGGCTTAGACATTTGTGGTTTTTCTTGGCTAAAAGCAGAGCCAGACATAAGTGCCATACTTATAAATCCAACAAGCGCTTTTTTTGTAAATGATCGGTTTTTCATTGTCAGCTTCCTTAAAGTTAACGAATTTCGTTATATACAAAGCGTATTAAAAAATAGGGCCTACTCATTAAAAAACAGTAGGCTAATACTTCATTCAAGTTGTTGTTAAACAAGCCTGAATGGCTAAGCAGTGAGGATAGTATAGTAAAGAGGGTAAAAACCGTGTGCGAAATAAAGCGATTAGTACAATCTATAAAAATGATTTATTAAATTTAATCGATTAAATAAATGAATTGTAAATACGCAAAGAAGGCTTTGCAGAGCTATAGGCATAAAAAAGCCCAGCGTAGGCTGGGCTATTAAATAAACTTAATGCTATTGAGTTTTCATTAACTTACTGGTGATCACACCAGAGGTCATAGCACCCGACACGTTGAGTGCGGTACGCGCCATATCTATTAAAGGCTCAATAGAAATAAGTAAAGCCACTACCTCTATAGGTAATCCCATGGTAGGTAATACAACCAACGCTGCGAAAGTAGCACCACCGCCTACGCCAGCAATACCAAACGAGCTAATAACCACAATACCAATAAGCGGTAAAATAAACTCAAACGTGAGTGGGTCTATCCCCACACTTGGCGCAACCATCATCGCGAGCATGGCAGGGTAAATACCAGCACAGCCGTTTTGACCTATGGTGGCACCAAAAGAAGCCGATAAGTTAGCGATTGCTGGGGGCACTTTTAACTGGTTAATTTGCACATCTACATTCATAGGAATCGATGCCGCTGAGCTACGTGAGCTAAAAGCAAAGGTAAGCACTGGCCAGATTTTTTCAAAGTAATGTTTTGGATTAACACCTACTAAGCTAAGCAGTAAACCATGCACAACAAACATTAATAAAATAGCCACATACGAGGCAACAATAAAGGCGAGTAAATTTAAAATATCGCTACTGCTTGAGTTTGCCACAACGCTTGCCATTAGGCCCGCAACACCATAAGGAGTGAGTGCAATTACCATGCGAACTAAGCTCATTACTGTTGCTTGTAGGGCGTTTACACCGTTACGAATTGGGCTAGCAAGTTCTGTTTTTTCAAGCATTACTTTACGTGCAGCTATACCAACAAGTACACCAAATATAACCGTGGCAATAATAGAGGTTGAACGTTGATTACTTAAATCCGCAAAGGGGTTTTCAGGAATAAAGCTCAGTAGCATTTGCGGCACACTTAGGTCGGCTACATTCGCAGCTTTGCTTTGTAGGGTGTCCATTCTAGCGGCTTCTCGAGTACCCGAAACAAGCCCTTCAATACTGAGGTCAAATCCATAGGTGACAGCAATACCCACCAAAGCGGCAATTGCTGTGGTAAAGAGTAAAACAGAAATACTAATAAATGATATTTTACCTAAAGAGCCTTGGTTTTCGAGCTTTACCACTGCGGCAATCATAAAAATTAATACCAATGGCATGATGATCATTTTTAATAAACCGACATAGCCTTTACCCACCACGCTTACCCAGCTGAGTATTTCTTTAATCGTCTCTGGAGAGTGGGCAAATAAAAACTGTAGGGCTAAGCCAAAGGTGCTACCAAGCACTAAGCCAAATAAAACGGTACGAGATAAAGAGCTGCTTTTTTGCGAAAAAAGATAAATCGCGAACAGCAAACTGACAAATAATGCCAACATTAATAATACAGCAAGCGACATAGTACCCTCTTTTATAGCTGTGAATTAGCGCGGCACTTTAACGCTTTGTAAGACGTTAACAAAATACGCTTTCGCTATGGTATAGAATTAAAATGAATATAGTAATAATATTAAAGTATAACGAATGAGCACATTATTGAAAAAATTAACCCATATGATTGTATTTTCTTTAATTTATGGCGTTTACTAGATGAAAGTAAGATCTTAACTACAGTTAAAATCGTAACCTTAGTACGCGGTAATAAGTTAATTTGTTCACTTTAGTTTTTATTTAAAAGAGGGAGTAGAGGTATGTTAAAGGCAATAATGGCACTGGTGATGGTTTTAGTGGTTAGTGGGTGTTCAACCCAATACCCAAACCAAGCACTACTTGGTAAGCAATTTCCTACTGTGACGGGAGAAAGCTTAGAGCAAAAGTCATTCACCATTCCTGAGGACTTTAACAACCCCAATACGTTGCTGTTAATTGGTTATAAACAAGATAGCCAGTTTGATATTGATCGTTGGCTTATTGGTTTAGATATGAGCGCAGTGAATGTGACCGCTTATGAGTTGCCCACTATTCAGGGTATGGTTCCTCGCATGTTTAGTACCTTAATTGATAGCGGTATGCGCAAAGGGATCCCAAAAGAGTTGTGGGGTGGGGTGATCACAATTTACAAAGATGGCGATAAGGTTCAGGCATTTACTGGTAACGAAAACCCGAATAACAGCCGCGTAATACTGCTTGATGAGAGTGGCAAAATTATTTACTTTTACGACCGTGGCTTTTCGGTCTCCGCGTTAAATAATTTAAAAGCGGTGATTGAAAAGCAATAGTTTGCAGATAAAATTAGTTGCCTTTGGGCATGCTATAACTAAACGTTAGCGTACCACGTTACAAAATCATTATTCGCTTACGTTGTTTCTGCCTTTCTTTTTAGCTCTATAAAGCGCTAAATCAGCATTTTTTAAAGCCTCGTCAAAGCTTTGTTTTGCTGTTCTTTGTGCTACGCCAATAGAAACAGTCACGTTCACTGTTTTATTGTCGCTTGGCTGTTTACCTTTGCGAGATTTTTTATCTGTGCGTTTTGGGTTTCTGATCACCATGTCGTAAGTTGCAATATTTTGACGCAGTGTTTTGAGTTCAGGAATTGACTGCTCAGCTGTTTTTCTTGGAAATACAACGGTAAATTCCTCTCCGCCATAACGGTAAATCTTGCCACCGCCTTTAACGCCACTCATTTTTGCTGCCACTAGCTTAAGTACCTGGTCGCCAATATCATGGCCATAGGTGTCGTTGAATTTTTTAAAGTGGTCAATGTCGAGCATAGCAACGGTGTATTTTCGCCCTAATGATAGAGCAAGCTGATTAAGTGCGCGGCGCGTTGGTAAGCTCGTTAAATCGTCTCTGTAAGCTAAATAATAAGAGTCGGTACTCACCGCTAATAAATACAGAGAAGCCATAAGTACAGCAATGACAGACCAAGGAAAATCAATAACATGTTGTTGGTTAAGGCACCACACAATAAAAGTAATGAGTAACGCCGTTTGCGTCAGGTTATGTGTTCTTACGCTTTGCCAAATGAGTAAGCAACCAATGAGCGACAGTGGTAAAGCTATGGGTAAATAAGGAAGCAGTTGAGTATAAACATAAGGTTGTAATGATAGCCCTTGTAAATGCAGACTCAGTGCCAGCCACACAAACGCTGCGCCGCCACATAGAATAATTAATAAGGTTCGGGTCGCAGTGTGTATTGATAAAAGTGCGCGATCTTTTATCACGGCTAACAACATTAATAAACTTGCAGCGCATAATAAAACCCAGTCAGATTGCGTTTTAAGCCAACTTGACCACGGCAAAGCATACTCAAGTGAACATAAATAAAGTAACCAAAATGCGCACAAAATAGCGACTCGACTTCGATTAAACTGAGTGGCAAATATAGCGGTAATAATCAGTAATGGATAAACAAGATTATTAATAAGAGAGAGCTTACTTTGCCATTGGGTTTGAAATTGAGTTAATAACAAAAATAATCCATACACGGCTAAAAGACTCAAAGAAGTTGATTTAACTCCTGCTAATTTTAACAACCCATGCTCCAAAGACCGATGCCTAAAAAAATAAAAGCTTATTGTATTGACATTAAAAAATATTACTACTTTAATGCTTGTTAATTATTTAAAAGCAATACTTTAAAACTAACTTTAATGCTTTTTATCGACATTTTTTAACCAAATGTATGACATTTTAGTAAATGTAAAAATAGTGAGTAGATTAAATACAACAAGGTGGGAGACGATGTAAAAAGCGTTTTAACATTGAATAAGGCCATCCATGGCCTATTAATTAATCGTTTTTGTAGTAAGGGTAGTCACTGTAACCTTGCTCAGTCCCGCCATACATAGTGGCTGCATCGGCTTCATTTAATGGCCATTGATTTTTTATGCGCGCTGGTAAATCAGGGTTTGCAATAAAAGGGCGACCAAAAGCAAATAAATCACCGAAGCCTTTAGCTAACATCGCCACCGCTTTTTCAACAGTGTACTTACCAGCGTAAATAATACGCCCAGAAAATTCAGCTCTAGCTGCTTGATAAAATAGCTCTGGTAAATCAGGAGCATTGTCCCAATCAGCTTCTGCAATTGAAAGGTAAGCAATACCGGCTTGTTCAAGTACTTTAATCGCTTCAATGTAGGTATGATGCGGGTTTGATTCTACTAACCCTAAATAAACACGGGTTTCATCAGTACTGCTAAATAAGGGCGCAAATCTAACCCCTAAGCGCTCAGGGCCTACTACGTCACTTACTGCCGCGACAATTTCTTTTAAAAAGCGCAGGCGATTAGTAAGAGATCCGCCGTATTCATCATCTCGTTTATTGGTGTGCTCAGAAATAAACTGATTTACTAAATACCCATTAGCACAATGCAGTTCTACGCCATCAAACCCCGCTTCTAGCGCATTACGAGCAGCTTGTGCATACATGCCAACAAGCTCTTTTACTTCATCGGTTGTTAAAGCTTGTGGTTCACTTGGGTTGGCTAAAGCGCCTTGAGCCGGTCCTGTTTCAATAAAGACTTTAACGCTATCAGCTATTAGAGCTGAGGGGGCAATAGGTTTGGCTTCATTAGGCTGTAAGCTGGTGTGTGAAACGCGGCCAACATGCCAAAGTTGAGCAAAAATAATTCCACCTTCTGCATGTACTGCATCAGTTACTTTTTTCCAACCAGCTATTTGTTGATTAGAATGAATGCCTGGTGTCCAGGCATACCCTTGTCCTCTTGGTTCAATTTGAGTGCCTTCGGTAACCATAAAACCAGCACTAGCACGCTGTGCATAATATGTGGCCATCACCTCGTTGGGGATATTGCCAGGAACCGTGCTACGTGAACGTGTAAGTGGCGGCATTACAATACGGTTTTTAAGTGTGTATGGGCCTAAATTGATTGATGAAAATAGACTGTCGATATTTTTACTTGGTTGACTCATTTTAATACCTTTTAAATTAATAATGCTGTTTAGCGCCAATTACAATGCTGGTGAGCATAGGGGTTAAAAGGTACAATTTGAAACAATGCTTTTTTGTTTAAGATACAATTATGAATGGTATATCTCGGCTTGATATAAAACAATTACGAATATTGAGTGCATTACTTAAACTAAAAAATGTGTCGGATGTGGCCCGCAAAATGGGCTTAACCCAGCAGGCTATTAGTGAGCAGCTGCGAAAATTGCGTGACTTATTTGACGATCGGCTTTTTATTCGCCAAGGCAATACAATGGTTGCAACACCTAAAGCAATTGCACTAGAGAAGCCCATTAATCAAATATTAACTCAGGTAGAAGCGTTATTAATACCTAAACAATTTATCCCAAGTAGCTACAAGGGCGTATTTACAATAAGTGCGACTGATTACGCTATAGCAGCTCTTTTGCCACAATTATTAGAAATAACAAGACGCGAAGCGCCAGGATTAAAGCTGATTATTCGTGACTTTGCCTCTGATAATGTTAATCAATTAATAAGTGCAGGAGAGCTGGATTTATTAATTAGTTTTCCTGAATTTATCCCTACAAACTTAATCTATGACACATTATTTGAAGAACAACATATTTGTATTGCGGGGAAAGACACGGTGTTTTCTTCATCGACGTTGAGCCTTGCTGAAGTGGCGGCACACCCTCAATTAGTGGTTTCAGCGTCACGTGCTAACTTAAGAGGCTCTCACGACCAATGGTTTGCTGATAAGGGCTATGCGCGCAATATAGTTATGTCAGTGCCTGGCTTTTCATTTGTCCCCGATTTGCTTTGCAGTACTGACTTAATTGCTTTTTACCCATCGCGTTTACTGCCAAACGCCAAAGTGAAACAGCTTGAAGTTGAATTATTACCACCGCCATTTAAGGTGATTGCAGCGTGGCATCCACGTTCAAATAACAGCGATATTCACCAGTGGTTAATAGCACAATTAAAACGGATTTAGTGATTATTTAATTAGTTGACGAATATCGTTCCCTGTTGGTGCCTCATGGGCGCGTAACGAAAAGGCGGGTAATATCGCTAATATATGGTCAAATATATCTGACTGAATATTTTCATACTCACCCCAATTAGTTGTATTGGTAAATGCATAAATCTCAATGGGTAAGCCATTTTTAGTTGGCTCTAGCTGCCTTACCATCAGTGTCATTCCCTGATGAATATGTGGATGCTGTTTTAATAGCGCGACTAAATAATGACGAAATGTGCCAACGTTAGTGAGCCGACGACCATTTAACGTACAGCTCATATCTATTTTTTTCGTGGTATTTTGCTCGTTAATAGCCGGTAGGGTAATTTCGAGGTAGTGACTTAATAAATCTGCTTTTTTCAGCGCGGTGATCTCTTGCTCATCTAAAAAGCGCACACTGCTCATTTCTATATGAATGCTCCGTTTTATGCGCCGCCCACCGGATTCTGACATACCGCGCCAGTTTTTAAATGAGTCAGAAATTAGCGCATAGGTTGGAATAGTGGTAATGGTTTTATCCCAATTTCTTACTTTAACTGTGGTCAAGGCTATATCAATCACATCGCCATCAGCGCCGTATTTGGGCATTTCTAACCAATCACCAACCGCAAGCATATTGTTTGCTGAAAGCTGAATACCGGCCACCAGCCCTAAAATAGCGTCTTTAAACACCAGTAGCAGTACAGCCGATAGCGCACCTAAACCACTGAGTAATATTAACGGGGATTTATTCATTAATAATGAAATCGCTAAAATACCGGTTAATACGCTGGCGATCAGTTTAATTGTTTGTAAAAAACCACGTAATGGAAAGTGAGCTGCAATGGGTTGCCTGTCAGATATTGCTTGAAAAATATTGAGCAAAGAGAACAGCGAGAGCAGTGCAAATAAAATGATCCACTGATCAGTAAACATCTCAATGATATGTAAAAAAGCCGTTCCTTCTGGAACCCAGAGCCTTGTTTGTATAACAACCACTGCACCTTGTAAAACAAAGGAAATATTACGTGTTAATTTAAGCGCTAAGTCGGCAGGCGTGTGGGTATCGGTTTGAACAACTTTATCACTAAAGCGGCCTTTAAGTAGTCGTTTTGAAACTGACCTTAAGATGAGGTGCAATATGAGCGCAAATAAGCCAACCCAGCACAGTACTAATATGTTGTACCATAAATGCGCACTCCCAGGAAAATAAAGACTAAACCATTGTAGTAAAAATTCTCGCAGCTGCGATCGTATTTCAGTCATTTATATTCCCAAGAGATTTATTTGCGTGAGTTTCATCTATTTAATGAAATCTAGTTAAGCAGATGGGGCGAGAAAAGTCTATTTAAGCCGCGCTTAAATAGACGTTTTAAAAATAATATTTATATTTTATTTTCAGCAAGTTGCAGAGTTAACTCCTCAAAAATACTCGGATCGTCAATGGTTGATGGAATTTGTAGTTCTTCACCATCAATAAGTTGACGTAAGTTTTTGCGTAAAATTTTACCTGAGCGTGTTTTTGGTAAGCGCTCTACACACATAATGTTTTTAAGACACGCAATAGCGCCGATTTGATTACGCACGGTTTGCACCAATTGCTGCTCTACTTCTTTATGCGAGCCATGAAAATCATTTTTTAATACCACCATGGCCATGGGGTTTTGACCCTTGAGCGCATCATTAACACCAAATACGGCACATTCAGCAACCGCGGGATGAGCGGCTACAATTTCTTCCATTTCACCGGTTGATAAACGATGTCCCGCTACATTAATAACATCATCGGTGCGGCCCATAATAAATAGGTAGCCTTCATCATCAATATAACCGCCGTCGCCAGAAAGATAATAGCCTTCATATTCACTTAAATAACCGGCTTTAAAGCGCTCGGTATTTTGCCAAATAGTGGGTAAACATCCTGGCGGTAAGGGCAGTTTAATAACGACTGCACCTTGTTCATTGGGGGCGCATTCGTCACCATTCATATCTAAAATACGTACGTCAAACCCAGGAGTCGCAACCGTTGAACTGCCTGCTTTTGTAGGTAGGTGCTCAATGCCGACAGGATTACAGGCTATCGCCCAACCAGTTTCTGTTTGCCACCAATGATCAAGCACAGGTAGGCCTGTTTTTTCTTTGAGCCAATCGTAGGTGGGAGGATCTAAGCGCTCGCCTGCTAAAAACAAGCGTTTCAGGCTTGAAGTATCGTATTGTTTAAACCCATCGGCATTGGGATCTTCTTTTTTTATCGCTCTAAAGGCCGTTGGTGCGCTAAATAAAGCCGTTACTTTATACTGTTCAACCACTCGCCAAAATGCACTGGCATCTGGGGTTCTAACTGGTTTACCTTCAAATAAAATAGTGGCGCAGCGGTACATAAGCGGTGCATACACTATGTACGAATGGCCTACAACCCAACCAATATCCGAAGCGGTCCAAAACACGTCACCGGGTTTCATTCCGTATACGGTTTCCATGCTGTAATGCATGGCCACGGCATGGCCGCCATTTTCACGAACAACCCCCTTGGGAGTACCCGTTGTGCCTGACGTGTATAAAATATAAAGCGGGTGATCGCCACTTACCGGAACGGGATCAACGCCAGTAGCTGTTTGCATTGCAACAGCCCAGTCAATATCACGCTCAGGCATAAGTGGTGCAGTTACTTGCTCACGCTGATAAATTATACAATTTTCTACTTTATACGAGGCTGATTCGAGCGCGTTATCAAGTAACTCTTTGTATTCAATTACGGTATTCACTTCTACACCGCAAGAAGCACTGAGTACTAACTTAGGCTTGGCGTCATCAATTCTTACGGCAAGCTCATGCGCTGCAAACCCGCCAAATACGACCGAATGAATAGCGCCGATGCGGGCGCAGGCTAACATGCCAATTACAGCCTCGGGGATCATGGGCATATAAATAACCACGCGGTCGCCTTTTGTTACGCCTAAAGACTGCATTACTCCTGCGAATTTAGCGACTTCTTGTTGCAGTTCAAAGTAACTGTAGCTGCGCGCGGTATTGGTTACGGGTGAGTCATAAATTAACGCTGTTTCATCACCATGGCCGGCAATAACATGCTGATCTACCGCTAAAAAGCAGCTATTAAGTTGGCCATCGGCATACCAGTGATATAAACCGTTTTCATCTTGTGTGTAAGCTGTTTCGGGAGCCTGGTACCAAGGGAGACGTTTACTTTGCGATAACCAAAACGCTGCCGGGTTTTGTTTAAACTCGTTGTAATGTTGTTTGTATTCACCTGACATAAAGGCTCCTGAGCAAAATTTAATATAACTTTATTTAAAACTAAGCGCTTTTTATCAGGAGTGATATTCGACTATGGTCGGTTAAATAATGAACGAGTTGTTTGGTTTTTAGCTAACGCTATGGTTTATAACGAACTAACAACTAGTTTGATGACTTAAATGAGGTAACATATAAAAATGATGAACTATTTAATGTGGTAATAATGAATCAAGTTGTCAGAGTAGGCGTTGCAGTGATAGTAATGCATGATAATAAAATTTTACTCGGTGAGCGAATAGGCGCACATGGTGCAAATACCTGGGCAACCCCTGGGGGGCATTTAGAATTTGGTGAAACGGTTGAGCAATGTGCAGTGCGCGAAGTAGCAGAAGAGACAGGGCTTACTGTTACTAATATTCGTAAACTCGATTTTACCAACGATATTTTTAGCGCCGAGAACAAGCACTATATTACTTTATATGTACGGGCAAAGTATGAAGGTGGCGAGCCTGTGAATAAAGAGCCTAACAAATGTTTACAGTGGCGTTGGTGCGATATTAATAACTTACCTTCACCTTTGTTTACTTCATTGAAAAATTACTTAACGCAAGGCGTTTTACCTACTCAAGACTAAAGGCGCGTTGGAATAGGGAGCTGCCATTTATTTAAAATTTGTTGGTATTCACCGCTTTCTTTTATCGCGTTTAATCTATCAGTAATAATTTTCGCTGTTTGCGGGTTAAGCTGCTTACTTGCTGCAAAGTGAAGAGAAGAAGGTAACCGGGTTTGCGTGACAGACCGCACTATAAAAAACCAATACAAAAACAGTTAACATCATACGCAAACGCATAAATAATTGTCTTTAAAGCAATACATGAGGCTAGTGTAAATAAAATCAATAAAAAGGTACACGTTAAATGTGTTTTTTAGGTAATCAAATTGTTTAATTATTGTTATTTATAAATTGACGAGGTGAGCATTGATACCAGCGCTTAAAGGCGCGATTAAAAGAGCTTTGATCATTAAACCCCAACATAGTTGCAATACTGCTTAGCGAATAATGAGGAATATATGTTAACAAACGGCGTTTTTGCTCTTGCTCAAGAAGCGCGGCAAAATTGGTGTTTTCTTGCTTTAGATGACGTTGCACTGTGCGCGGGGTCATATTTAAAGCACTAGCCGCTCTGATCAGTGAGCAGTCCTGCAAATCGTATTTAGCCATTAAAATATGATTAATTTTTTCTGTTAATAATTGCTGACTTTTAAACTGGGATAGCTGTTGCTCTGACATTTGCTTTAGCACAGCGTTAATCTGGGAGTTATCGGTTTTAAAAGGAAGGGTTAAGTAACTACTTGGAAACTCTACTTGATTAAAGTTAGCGCCAGCTTTTACTGGGCAATTAAACCATTGCGCTAATTGTTGTAACTCACTGTCTGAAAAATGTGCTGTAAAATAAACGCAACTAGGCGAAAGCTGAAGATTAAGCAGTTGGCGTATAACACTTACCCACGCGGTCATATTTCGTAATACGGCCTGTGGACTGCACTGTGGATCGGCTAACCAGGTTATCTTGCAAAGTGTTTGTTGCTGTTCAAACTCAGCACGCCCTATGTTAGCCACTAGGCTGTCGTAGCTCAGTAATGCAGTAATGGCACTGGCTAGATTAGTACTCGATTCAATTAAATACCCAAGTATACCAAAATCAGCGGTACGTATTTGTTTTCCTAATTCAAACCCGAATAAGGAGTCATTTAGCGTTTGCTGTGCATAACTAAGCAGCGCATTATAGCTTTTTAAGCTAATACGAGGCGCTAATTGTTGTGTTTGCTTATTTGTATATTCATCAAATTCAATGGCAGTTAGTATCTCTTGGCTATCTAATCCTGTGCTTTGAAGATAATCCAAACAGCTAGAAAAGTAATGATCGGCTAAGGTTTTCATTTGTCGCCTAAAGCTAAAAAATAGTCATCTAATCGCAAGTTTGCCATGCAATATTTTTATATGCTAGAGATCTATAAAAATAATAGGGGGCACACAATGATTGAGATAAACGTTAAACATAGTGTGGCAGCAACGCCTGAACAATTACGCACCTTATTATTAGCGCATGCTGATTTGGGGCGCTTTTTTAATGCGCAGTTTGAAGTGTTAACACCGCAAGACTTTGGTGAAATAAGTGGTGGAAAAGGCACCATTAGACAAATAAAAATGCAAGGTACAACATTTAAGGAGCAAATAATAACGGCCGATAATAGCCACATTTGTTACCGCATTTTAGGGGATAAACCCGTTGCACAGCACCGTGGTGATATTTACTTAAAAGCCAATAATACTCAGCCATCACTCACCGAGATCAGCTACCATATTCGTTGCATTGCGCCTTTGTGGTTACCCAATTTTATACTGGCTTTTTTTATAAAAAAAGATGTTAGCCAAGCACTTAAAAAAATAGCCAGCTATTTTCAGGAGAAACATCATGAGCATTGAAATTATTTTATTGGCACTGAGCCCTATTTTTTTGCTGTTTGTAGGGGTTGAGTTTATAAAATTTAGACGTTACTACGATATAAAAGACAGCTTAGCCAACGCGTTACTTGCTTTATTACATCAAGGCGCTGATGCCATTGCGTTATTATTATTAATGCCGTTTTTTTATTGGTTGTATCAGTTTCGGCTATTTGATATTGAATTGACGCTATTTACTGTATTAGGCGCTTTTTTACTGCAAGACTTTTTATACTATTGGTTTCATCGTGCATCACATCATATTCATTGGTTATGGGCCGCTCATGTAGTGCATCATAGTTCTACTAAAATGAACTTTACCACGGCATTTAGGCAAAGTTTAATGTATCCGCTGGCGGGAATGTGGCTATTTTGGTTGCCGATGATATTAATAGGCTTTGAGCCTGTGATTGTTTTTGCGGTGGTGGCACTTAATTTGGCTTATCAATTTTTTGTACACACGCAAGTGGTAAAAAAGCTCGGTTGGTTTGAAGCATTATTTAATACCCCATCGCATCATCGGGTGCACCACGCTATAAATAATGGCTACTTAGATAAAAACTTCGCTGGCGTTTTAATTATTTGGGATAAATTATTTGGCACTTATGTAGAAGAGGATGAAAACAAGCCCTGTAAATACGGCATTATTGGTCAATTAAACAGTAATAACCCAATCAAAATCACTTTTCATCAGTGGCAGTATTTATTTAAAAGTACTTACCAAGCTAAAGGGTTAAAAGCCAAGTTAAACGTGTTGTTTGGCTACCCAACAAGCTCTCAAAGTAGTAATAAGTAAGCCTATTTTTATATAAAAAAAGCCAGAAGCAAATAGCATCACTCCTGGCTTATCTCACAGTAAAATTTAGTTATTTGGCCGTTGTGATCACTGTATCAATTAAGTGTACAACGCCATTACTAGTGTAAATATCAGTGGTTGTTACATTGCTGCCAGCTACTTGTAGTGATGTAGCCGGTAAGCTTACTTGCCACCAAATATCGTTCACAGCTTGACCATTATTCTGACCAGCTGCCGTATCACCTGAGAAGGTATATAAAGGGCGGCCAAGGTAAGCGACTTGCATGCTGTCATCTGAGCGAGCAATCAATGATAAACCCGGAATATTTTCGATAGACTCCGCAGTGCCTAACACGGGTGGCCACGTTGTTGCACAAGCTGCTTCACATACGCTCATTGCCTCACCTAAGTCGTTATCAAATACATACACGGTTTTACCAGGCATTGCGTTGGCCATACCCGTTACTAAACTATTATTTGTTGCATCATAAGCTACGCTGTCTGTTGCTGTATTTTCGGTGCTGGTAAAATCTACCACGTTTACGCTTAGCATATTATCAGCAAGTGTAGTGACCATTTTACCATTGGCTGCAAATGCATCGGTACTTCCAACTTGAGCGCCTAATACGTGTTGAGTCAGAACACCTGTTAGTGCAGCGGTGTCAGCCAATAAGGCATCTAAATCAGCGGAAGGGATTTTACTAAATGCCGCATTTGTTGGTGCAAATACAGTAAATGATTGAGTTGTATCGTTAAACGTATCAACTAACCCTGCTGCTTGCAGTGCTGTTACTAATGTAGATAATGCAGGCGTTTCTGTGGCAACTGTTGCAATAGTTTTAGTCGGTGTGCCGACTTCAGCCGGTGGCATAATCACTTTATTTAATACATGAATAACGCCGTTGCTAGCGGTTACATTTGCCTCTGTGATTGCCGAATCATTGATAAATAGCGAGCTATTCACATGAGAAATAGCAGCCATGTCGCCATTGGCCATTTCTACTTTGTTACTATTGCTATTAGCAATGGCTACAGCGTCATCAGATAAAACAGTGGCGTCAGGGAATACATGGTAAAGCAAGATATCACGAAGTGTATCTGTATCAGCTAACAGCGCATTAATTGTATCCTGACCGAGCGCTGCAAATGCATCATCCGTAGGAGCAAATACACTAAAAGTGTTATCTGGATCAGCAACTAACGTATCTAAGCCTGTTGCCGTTAGCGCAGCAAGAAGTGTAGTAAAGTTACCATTTGCACTGGCTATATCAGCAATTGTTCCTGCGCTTTGCGGTAAGGTTACATCAGAAACAATAACCGAATCGATTACATGGATAACACCGTTAGAAGTCATAATATCTTTAACAATGATGTTTGCACCGCCAAACGACAACATATTTGTATCTGCGTTTATCGCAATCGGAAGTGTATTGCCTAATAGCGTTTCAGCTGATTGGCCGTTTAAAGACATTGCAGTGACTGAATCAACGGACCCAACAAGTACATGCTGCTTTAAAACATCCGCTAAAACGGTTGGGTTTGCCAGCAGTGAATTTAAAAAACCACTACCAATTGCTTCAAATGCAGCGTCGGTTGGAGCGAAAACGGTGAACTCTTTCGACGTATCCGCCAGTGCCGATGTTAAGCCTGCAGCGTCAAGTGCGGCAAGCAAAGTACTAAAGTCGCCTGCTTGTTGAGCTGTTTCAACAATATTGTTGGTTGGCGGTGTTTCTGACACCGTTTTTGGTGTAAGTACTGCATCAATAACATGAATAATACCGTTGTCGGTTTTAATGTCGGTCATTGTTACCGTGCTGGTATTAACTAATAAGCTTTCACCATTTAAAGACAGTGCAATACTTTGTCCGTTTACCGTTTCAACGGTTGACCCAGCCAAACCAATTGCTGCTTGCGCATCTACTCTGCCAGAGATCACATGGTAAGTTAAAATTGAGCTTAAAGTATCAGGATCAGCTAATAAATTATTGATAGTTTCTTCACCTAATAACGCAAATGCATCATCAGTAGGAGCAAAAACGGTATAGCTGTTAGTTAAATCGTCTAGTGTTTCATCTAGACCTGTTGCTTCTAAAGCTGCAACAAGGGTAGTGAATTCTCCAGAGTCCTGTGCGGCATCAAAAACAGAAACGGCTGGTTGTGGATCTACAGTGACAGGGGCGTTGTTATCGTCGTCGCTACTACAACCTTGAATGAGTAACAAGGGAAGTATGATAGCACCGAGCTTAAATACTTTATTCATAATTTTCCTTTAATTGAATGTTACAGTGTTACGGTTTTGTGAACTTTACGTAGCCAAGCTCTGTATTGATCAAAAAAGGAGCGTTATTTTTGTACGATTTAATAGGTGTAAGATTTAATTGAACTTTTATTCAAGTAAGTCTTAAATTTTAGTTTTTTTACTGCGAGGCGCACCCAGTAAAATAAAAAGGTGGCAAATACACACGGATAAAAATGCACTAATTCCCAAAGCGCCACCAAAGCCATCAAGAATGGGAACCAAATAGGCAAAAAACAATGAAAATATAATTGCTGAACTGGCAAGCGTATAAACACCAAAGCGGTGAGGGGCGCTCATGCCAATAAAGGTGCCGCCAAAAAAAACGATACTATAGAGTTCTGCGTTGAGGCTCAGCTGTGCAAAAATCAGATAGGCAATAATTGAGAGTGCAGCTGAGGCTCTTATAGCATCAAAGCGGTTATGCTTTGCTAAATAAAAGGTAAAAAAAGCACCAGCCAAGGCTAATACTGGGTATGTAATAGTCATATCAGCAATCCTTTAGCTAAAACAAACAGGGCTACACTGGCAAATGCAATACTGCCTAATCGTCCGCCAAATCCTGCAAATACATTAAGTGTCAGTGTATATAAAACAGCGCCAATGGCAGAAATAATAGCGATTTCCCAATAGTTGCTAATTAAGCTGGTGGAACACATACCGGCAAAACTACCTGCATAAATGGAGGCATAAGGGTGATTTTGATAACGTGCAGGAAACGGAATAAATGAGCCGATAAGGCCTGTTAAAGCAGCAGACACAACAATAGGTAATGCCAATGTGGTATGCATTATAAAGCACGACAAGCAGCCGATAAAAAAGGTGATGAATTTTAAAAGTATGAATTTAGTCATAAGGCGCACATCATAAAGGTTCAGTTTTAGCTTTAATAGTTAAAATCGACGATTTAAGACTAAAAGCGATATATGGCCCCCAAAAGAGCAAATAACCGTGGCTTTAAATTAAATGTACGCAATGAATGACTAAAAATAATGCCGTTAATGTTCTATAAATTACAAATTATGTATAATGCAGCATATTTCATATATTAAAAGTTATAACCTAAGGTAATTTATGTCTAACTGTTTGCATTTGGCTATTCCAGCTGGTGATCTTGAAAAAGCGAAAGCGTTTTATTGTGACGTGCTTGGTTGTAAAACGGGTAATAGTGAAGCTGGGCGATGGGTAGACATTGATTTTTGGGGTAACGAGTTAACGCTTCATCAAAGCACAGAGCGCTTACCAACGGTGCGTCATGATGTTGATATGGGCGCTGTAGCTGTACCGCATTTTGGCATTCATTTATCTGAAGATGAATTTCAAGCGTTAAAAAAACGTATTGCAGATGCCGGCCTTGAATATCTAGATAAGCCTTACCGCCGTTTTGTAGGTGATGAGTTTGAGCAAGAAACCTTTTTTATTGAAGATCCTAACGGTAACGTGCTCGAAATGAAAACCATGGTTAATCCTGAGGTACTATTTAAAAAGGATTAGACTGTAGCTGAGCTAGTCTTATTGACTAGCTCATGTTTTATGTTTTTAAATAGCGGGGACTACCATTTTTTCAGCCTGCTTCGCCTTTCTTTGTAATTTCTGTTTATACATCGCTTCATCACCCGCTTTTAAAACTGTGTCTAAGTTATCAGGTGGCTGAGTATAGCTAGTTTGCCCAACACTGGCGTAAATGGAAATGGTATGGCCCTGATGCTCTATAGTTAACTGGTTTAATTGTTGCTCTAGGGTGTTAACTCGCTGGTTAATTTTTTCGTTGCTATTAAATAATGCCATGGCCACAAATTCATCGCCTCCTAAGCGACCAACGGCATCTTCAGTGCGCATATGTTGACTAAGTGACTCTGCAACTTTGCACAGTACTTTGTCGCCCACATCATGACCATAAGTATCATTAATTGCTTTAAAACGGTCTAAATCTATATATAAAAAACATAAAACGCCTCCTCGTTGCTTGTGCTCTGCTAGTAAGTCGTTTGCTTTTAAGCTCCAACCGCGACGATTGTATATATGGCATAAGTGATCAAAGTTAGCGTGTCGTTCAGCTTGTTTTTTTGCATAACTTAACCTTTGAATTCGTCTGCCGACGGCAATAGCTAGTAATAAAGATTCAATTGTAAACGCAATAACAAATCTATAGCGTTGAATGAACGGGCTGTAATCGGTTAGTAGTACTCTAAACACCATACTAATAAACACACTTGCCAGTGCTATAAATACCAAGTTTGCTTCATTAACACCGTACTTTGTTTGTATCGCGCTGAGGATAAAAATAGTCATGACAATAAATAATGATAAATAGCCGGTTACTGCAGAGGTAATATTGGTTATTAGTGGCAGATCGAGGGCTATTTTTTGTAAGCACAAAGTCAGTACGCATAAGGCGGCAACTTTTAATGTATTGCTTATCTTTGGAAAGTATTTAGGTAGCTCCAATAGTGCGCTCATAAACCATGTAGCACTGATTATAGTTAAGCCAATACTTAACGTGTAAAGATGGCTTACGTACACAGAGTAGTACTGCTGTGTAAATAAATAAGGCTGTCCTTCTTGAAAGAATATAAAACTAGCGATGCAAAAAATATAAATGCCATACAGTTTAAAAAGAGGGTCTTTTATGCCGTGCCCTATAATTAGTGCATAAAAAATAAGCGTGGCGCAAAGACCATAAAAAATGCCAAAAATAAGGTTGTAGCGTTGAATTTTTTCGACAAAAGGCTGTGTATCTGACCAAGTAAAGCGTGGGGTATAAGCTGCTGAGGTAGTAACCGTAAGCTGGGCAGTAAAAACGCCTGGGTCCATTAAAATTGCCATCTGATTGGTTTTTAAAGGTATTTTATATACTGAATTTTGCTGCCACGAAAAGTCTTTAAGTGCAGGACGAGTAAATGAAAACACCCCGCCTTGGTTTAAGTTACAGCTTAATTCGAGATGATTGATACCGTTTTTAAGCTTAATATTTGAGACAACTTCTTTGGACAAAGACACCGATGTGTTTGTTGCTCTTACACTGAGCTGGCAATGCTCTTGCGCAAAAGTAACGTTACTAAATAGCAGAGTAAAAGCGCATATAAAAATGCTAAACCTAACCATGAGAGCGCTTAACATGCTCAAAAAACTCCTTGTCTTTATCGTACAATTTATTGCTACTAAGTAGACGAACACTTTTAAACCATACTAGGGTCTGTTGACCTTTCAAGGTTAAATTTGCAGCAGTCTGTTTGGTATTTAGGCAAGGCAGAGCCTATGTGGTGTGGTTATTCCCCATAAATAGGCGATAACGCAGCATCAATGCCAAACAGGCGCTGCCCGAAGGATTCTGCCTAGGGGCGATTTACTCTTTGTTGCCTACATGGATGTAGGTAAGGGGCGTGAGCAGGACGCGGAAGCTTTGCTCGGTTTTTACTTAGCCCACTAGGTTACAAACCTCGCGCCGTGATTAAACCGCCCCTAGTTTGAGCAAATTTTAATCCGCAAAGGTCAACAGACCTTAACAAAGCCGGTAGACTTTACTAGTAATAAAGTA
>NZ_BADU01000068.1:0-15999 GCF_000239875.1 Pseudoalteromonas sp. BSi20311
CTCTACTAAAAATAACAATGGCGATGAATTTGCATTTGATAAAGCCCCCGAAGGAGACGAACATTTTGCTTTAAATGTTATCTCTAACCCTAACTTACAACCACTTGATATTAAAATAGCCTTAGCCTTATTTGAAATACTTGAATGGCGTCACAATGGGGAAGGCATGGTATATCTATGTACCTCTAAAGAGTTAGACCTCGAAAATTATGGTGAATTCGGGGAGGATATTATTTTTAATGATGGATTTGAGAGAGAAATAGACCCCACCCCTCTTGCCGACCAATTATCTGCGTTATTTAAAACTTCAATTTCTACCGATGCTTTAAATAAAGTACTTAACCGCTTGGATAGCTTCCACTATATAAACGTAACCCCCGTTACAATGGCAAATTCAAAACTTGCTAAACCAGAACAAAAAAAGAGTAAGAGTAAAGCTTATCTAAAGCTAATTGAAATTAACGAAATGATGGATACAAAAAACCTCACCAATATTTGGGTTGTAAATAAGGAATTAAAATGAATAAACATAATTATTGCCGCAGAATTATGGAAGTGTACGGTGTTATTGTCGACTTTGAAGGGAATATTGCTAGAACTAATGTACCAGGCCCAATAGATGAAAATGAAACACTTAAAGGGTGGACTAATAGAGTTTTAGGTGATGACGTTTATAATGTCTCCTTTAGTTTGCAGCACACTTATGCACCTCAAACTAGGATGAGTACTATTATTGATGACTCCTATGATGCTGCACAGCAAGCCAAAAAAATACTGAAAAACACAGTTAAAAATAAAACGGACCGTTTGAAGGAAGAGCTGGATCAAGAAACTTTAAATCATCAAAAGCAAATTGACGAAATTTTAGCTAAACAAAAAACTAAGAAAAAATCTTATGTTGAGGTGACTTCCCCTAAAGCCGATGAATTAGATCTTGAAGAAGTTTATGGCTTAGCTAAAAATTTAACTCTACACGCAACAACTGAGCAATTAATAGACTCCGCATTTAAACGTGAAGATTTAACTCCTGAAAAATTAATCTTAAATTTAGTGATGTCGTTAAACCTACGTGTAGATGAACTAGATAAACTCAGAGATATTGCTTCTTAATACAACTTATAGAATTGCATTACTGACTATAAATTCAATCTCTACTTGCGTATTTAGCTATTTATGTAAATTAGCTAGTGCATTTCACCTTATGTTTTTTGAAGCTTGAAATAACCACATTTAAAAAAACTAAAAAGCGAGAGGCGGCCCTCTCGCTTTTAAACCGCGCTTTTATTTAACCCATCAACCTCACATATTTCTCTGCCAATTCATCTATAGTTTCGCGATGATTAGGATCGGGCTTTATGCAGTCAATGGGGCATACACTGACGCACGTTGGCTTGTCGTAATGGCCTACACATTCGGTGCATTTTTCAGGGTCTATTTGGTAAATTTTAGCGCCCATATAAATTGCTTCATTTGGGCACTCTGGATCGCACATATCACAGTTAATGCATTTACTATTTATGAGTAAAGCCATGATTTAACCACTAACCACGGCTTTTTTAAACGGATTGCGGGTATCTTGGTTTTCATCAAAATTGCGCATCAGTATGGCGTGCTCTAAATCGATAGTGTCAGGCAGTGGAATTTTTACGATATGGCCAGAGCCTTTAGCATCAGTAATACTTTCGCCTTTTTTGTTTTCCATACTCTCAAGGGTAAAGCTAATATTGCCTTTTGCCGTCATTAGCTCTAATGAATGACCAACACAAAATTTATTTTTTACATCTATTTCAACTAAACCATTAACATTACGACCAAGTACTTCACCTACAAATTGCTGCTTGGTAGAAACTGAATGGCCGTATTCGTAGTTTTGATAATCTTGATGAGCATGGCGTTTTAAAAAACCTTCGGTGTAACCACGGTGTGCTAGGTTCTCAAGAGTTTTGAATAAATCAGCATCAAATGGTTTACCTGCGACGGCATCGTCAATCGCTTTACGATACACCTGAGCGGTACGCGCAACATAATAAAATGACTTAGTACGCCCTTCTATTTTTAAGCTATGCACCCCCATTTTTGTTAACTGCTCTACGTATTGCACGGCGCGTAAGTCTTTTGAGTTCATGATATAAGTACCATGCTCGTCTTCAAATGCGGGCATATATTCACCTGGGCGGCCTTGCTCTTCTAGCATAAATACATCGTTACTTGGCGCGCCTTCACCTAACGTAGGTATAACCGTTTTAGGATCGATTTTATGTACCATTTCACCGGTTTCGTTCTCAGTGCCAGGTTTAACATCGTATTCCCAACGACACGCATTAGTGCACGTGCCTTGGTTAGGATCGCGCTTATTAATATAGCCTGAGAGTAAACAGCGCCCTGAATAGGCCATACACAGAGCACCATGAACGAATACTTCTAGCTCTGTTTCTGGGCATAGAGAGCGAATTTCACTTATTTCTTCAAGCGATAACTCACGAGATAAAATTACCCGTTCAATCCCCTGCTTGGCCCAAAAATTCACGCTTGCAAAATTAACTGCATTGGCTTGAACCGACAAATGAATTGGCATATCAGGCCACTTTTCACGTACTAGCATTATTAAACCCGGATCGGACATGATCAATGCATCAGGTTTCATAGCAATTACTGGCTCTATATCTCGTAAATACGACTTAACTTTTGCGTTATGCGGGGCAATATTCGACACTACATAAAACTTTTTATTTAGCGCATGTGCTTCGTTAATCCCTATTTGTAATGTATCTAAATCAAATTCGTTATTGCGAACCCTTAAACTGTAACGAGGTTGGCCGGCATATACAGCGTCGGCACCATAAGCAAAGGCATAACGCATATTTTTTAAGCTACCTGCTGGGCAAAGTAGTTCAGGAATAAACGGGGTTGAAGAAGTAACAGCTAAGGACATGTGCGCTCCATACATCGAACCGGGTTCAAGCCGGTTGCATGAATAATTAAGGGAAATAAAGCGCGCAAGTATAATGAGTGGTCAAAAGAGAAACTTTGATCAAGATCATCAAAATTTCTCTTCTGTGCTAAAAATGAAGAGCAGCAAATTTAAGTTATTTTTTACTACTTAATTGATTAGAAAATTGGCTAACCGCATCAACAACTTGTTGTGCGCCTTTTTTAATATCATTCATCACATGGCCTGACTCGTTAGAAAGATCTAATCCTTGCTGAGCTTTGTGTTTGCCTTGCTCTATTACAGCCACCGTTGATTGGGTTAAATTTTGGTTTTGCTGTACAACATCCACAATCTCTTCAGTTGCTTTACTGGTTCTTGAAGCAAGTAAACGCACCTCATCAGCAACTACAGCAAAACCTCGGCCTTGCTCACCTGCTCTTGCAGCTTCAATGGCAGCATTGAGTGCTAGCAAATTCGTTTGATCAGCAATGCTGCTGATACTTTGCACTATGCTGGCAATAAGTTGCGATTGTTTATCTAATGCTGAAATTTCTTTACCCGCTTGCTCCATTTGTACCGACAACTCATTCATAACTTGAACTGTTTTTTGTACCACCTCCGCGCCTTTATCCGCGTTATTATCGGTTTCGATAGAGGTTCCATGGGCAATACTCGCCGCTTGCTCTATAGCCAGCTCTCTTTCTACCTGGTCGGTGATCACCGTGGCAAATTTAACTACTTTGTAAAGCTCATTAGCTTCATTAAAAATCGGATTATACGACGCTTCTAACCATACTGAATGACCGTGTTTATCAATTCGCTTAAATCTGCTCGCAATAAACTCGCCATTACGCAATCGTTGCCAAAATGCTTGATATTCTTTACTGCTGGCTTCTTGCTCATCACAAAACATTCCATGGTGCTTACCTATTACTTCTTGCTTTGAATAGCCCATACTTTTTAAGAAGTTGTCGTTAACACGCAGCACCATACCTTGGGTGTCAAATTCAATCACCGCCGTAGAGCGGTGCAATGCTTTTATTAAATCTTCATTCTCTCTTGAGCTTTCAATTATTTGTGTCAGCACAGTACAGTGCATAGTCAAATACTCAAGCTGACCTTGCTCATTTTTTATTGGGTGTAAAATGCAGCGTAACCAATCTCGTTGGCCGTTTTGGTGGGATACTTGAATGGCGCCCGCATAATGCTGAGCTTTACTTATCGCTTTTTTAAAAGCATGGAAATCGGCGTTATTTCTAGCATTTTCAGCAATGAAGTCTAAAATATTTTTATTAATTATTTGGTTATTCGAGTAGTTAAACTCTCGTTCAAAGTTTTTATTTTGTCTTAAAATAGCACCTTGCTTATCAAGCTCTAATACCAGCATTTCACTGTCTAAACTTTGTTTAACCTGCTCCCTTACAGAAAGCTTACTTTGTAAATCAGCTATTTGATTTTTTAAAGATTGGTTAAAAAACATATTGTTACCTTAGTATTTGCATGCTTACAGCATACTTTCGGGGTCTATACGCATTTATGAAAAATGAGACTTTAAACGATGTAAATCAGAGTATAGCGCAAGTTTATAAAAGTAAATGAACGTAAAAATATCGTTTTTGGTTCATAAATAGAGGCTTGATAAATTAAAAAGGACAGCAAAGTAGAATAAATTAGGTTTTTTCGACTAAAACGCGTATAATTCGCGCCCGTTAATATTCAACCTTTTATTTAAATTATTGGAGCACAAAGATGGCTTTAGAGCGTACTTTTTCAATCGTAAAACCTGATGCAGTTGCTAAAAACCACATCGGCGCTATCTACAACCGTTTCGAAACTGCGGGTCTTAAAATCGTTGCAGCTAAAATGGTTCACCTTTCACAAGAGAAAGCTGAAGGTTTCTACGCTGAACACAGCGAACGTCCTTTCTTTGGCGCTTTAGTATCTTTCATGACATCTGGCCCAGTAATGGTTACCGTTCTTGAAGGCGAAAACGCTGTTCTTAAAAACCGTGAAATCATGGGTGCTACTAACCCTGCTGAAGCACTAGCTGGCACTTTACGTGCAGACTACGCTGATAGCATCGACGAAAATGCGGTTCACGGTTCTGACGCTGTTGAATCTGCTGCTCGCGAAATCGCGTACTTCTTCGCTGACGAAGAACTTTGCCCACGTACTCGTTAATTCGAGTTCACAGCTAACCCTGTGATGCAAAGTATGAAAAGGGCTTTCGAGCCCTTTTTTAGTCATTACGTAAAGTATTAACCGTTTATTTATGATGTTTTACTTAATGATTATAGTGGGTAAATTGTGTACAATTCTCCCTTGTAAATTTTTACCATCACCGCCACCGATTGAGGTTGTTACATGACCGAGCAAAAAAAGATTAATTTATTAGATTTAAACCGAGATGCAATGCGAGAGCTATTCGTATCATTCGGTGAAAAGCCATTTCGTGGCGATCAGGTGATGAAATGGATTTATCATTTCGGCGTAGATAATTTCGACGAAATGAGCAACGTAAACAAAAAACTCAAAGAAAAGCTTAAAAATGAGTGCGAAATTGTTGCGCCCGAAATTTCAGTTCGCCAGCAAGCCAGCGACGGTACTATTAAATATGCATTAGTACTAGAAGGCGGCCAAGAAGTTGAAGCCGTGTGGATCCCAGAAAAAGATCGCGCCACGTTATGTGTATCATCTCAAGTGGGCTGTGCACTGGAATGTACTTTTTGCTCAACGGCACAACAAGGCTTTAACCGTAACTTAAAAGTATCTGAAATTATCGGACAAGTATGGCGTGTAGCCAAAGATATTGGCCTTGATGGCAACAGCGAAAAGCGCCCTGTCACTAACGTTGTGATGATGGGTATGGGCGAGCCGCTACTTAATGTTAAAAACGTAGTCCCAGCAATGGAACTGATGATGGATGACTGGGGCTTTGGTTTATCTAAGCGCCGCGTCACATTAAGTACTTCAGGTGTGGTACCTGCCCTTGATTTATTGAAAGAAAAAATAGACGTAGCGCTGGCAATTTCACTGCATGCGCCAGATAACGCCCTGCGTGATATTTTAGTACCGATCAATAAAAAATATCCAATTGAAGAATTTTTAGCGGCCTGTCGTCGTTACATTGACGGTTCAAAAGCCAATAAAGATGTGACAATTGAATATGTAATGCTTAACGGCGTTAACGATAGTACCGATCAGGCTCATGAACTTGTTAAAACGCTAAAAGGTACGCCATCTAAGGTAAACCTTATTCCGTTTAACCCATTCCCAGGTAATGAATATACCCGTTCAAGTAACAGTCGAATTGACCGTTTCTCTAAAGTATTACAAGCTGCGGGTATTACCTGTATTGTTCGTCGTACTCGCGGGGATGACATTGATGCTGCATGTGGTCAGTTAGCTGGCGATGTTGTAGACCGTACTAAGCGTATGGCTAAAAAGAAAATGCGCGATGAAAACGCGATTGCAGTGAATATTCATCAAGCTTAATATTTGCTGAGTAATCAGAAGCCTTTGTGATATGTCGTTTATTTTTAAATAAATGATGCAACACAAAGGCTTTGAGGTAAGATAGAGGTTATGGATATAAATAAAGAGACAAAGTAATGCGATCTTTACTTACGTTAGCACTATCAACACTGTTTTTGAGCGGTTGTGTTACTGAAAATAGTTACAACGGCAGCGATAAACCAGTTCTCGAAAATAAAATTAATAACGATGGTGCTGCTCGCACGCGCATTGCGTTGGCGTTACAGTATTTAAGTACAGGTAATAACTCTCAAGCAAAATATAACTTAGAACGTGCTAATGAGTACGCTCCTAACTTACCCGAAGTACACTACTCTTTAGCATACTATTATCAACAAGTTGGCGAAAATGGATTGGCCGACAAAGCCTATCAAAAAGCACTGGCTATTAAGCCAAACGATCCTAACACCTTGAATAACTATGGCACGTTTTTGTGCAGCATTAATCAGTATGATCGCGCCACCGATCAATTTTTAAAAGCGATTGAAATACCCAGTTATATTCGTGTAGCACAAAGCTATGAAAATTTAGCCCTATGCGCCATTGAGTTTAACGATTTCACTAACGCCGAAAGCTATTTTCAGCAGGCGCTAAACCATAGCTCACAACGCGCGTCTACATTAATAAGTTTAGCCGCTTTATATTATGCAAAAAGTGACTTATACAAAGCCAGTAACTTAATAAAACGTTATGACGACACCGCGCAAGTTTCTTCTCGCGCCTTGTTGCTTGGTTATTTAGTTAAACAGCGTATGGGCAGAATTGAAGAAGCAGAAAAAATTGCGGCAACTTTATTACAAACTTATCCGAGTAGTATGCAAGCTAACGCAATTCGCGATAACCAGTTAAGACAAACAGAATTTGAAGTACTGCGTGAAAAATACCGCCAAGCACAGCTAGATGAATTGCAAGAAGGCAGTCAATCCAATCAAATTATTGCTGAGCCAAAAATAAAGGTTATTCGTAAAAAGAGCCCCGTGCAGGCTTCAAATAGCGAAGCGTCAATTGAGCAAACTAAAACAAATACGCAAGATGATTAACCCCCTTTAACTGTAAACAAAAATATAGCGTAAAGGGTGACGCGTAAATGCGTGTTTTAGGGTAAAGCAATTTAGCATTTCAGTGTGATAAAATGCTAAACTGCTACGGATAAGGTGTATTAAAGCACTTAAAAACAGATAAGCTTTAGCTAAACGCCACAAAGTTATTATAGTATTGCATGTAGTACCTTTTTTAATGCGCCTTAGCAACAAGAATTAACTAAAAATAAAAACGCAGTCTTACTCTTGTTGTTAAGCTAAAACATAAACTTTTACTAGTGGATCCAAACTGATACACATTATGAATGAAGATAATACACAACCGCAGAGCGATGAACCCTCTGTAGGTCAAATACTAAAAACACATAGAGAAAATGCAAATATTAGCCTTGCTAAGATTGCCTCGTTATTAAAATTAACTGAATCACAAGTTCAGCATATTGAAAACGATGAATATCATTTACTGGGCGCAAAAACATTTGTTAAAGGCTATATAAAAAATTACTGTCGCACACTAAACATTGATAGCACCGCTATTTTAGCCATGCTGCCTGCTTTTAGCACATCAGATAAGCCAGTAGATATGCAAAGCTTTTCAAGACGTACAGAAAAAGAAGCGCATGACAGTCGACTGATGACGGTAAGCTATTTAATACTAGCCATTGTTATTGGCTCATCAGCTGTATGGTGGTGGCAAAATGCAACGCCTATTGATGAACAAACTAACACTATTAATGCTAATAATTCATTTATTACTCAGCAACAAGAAAATACAAAACGACTTGCTGAAGCGGCTGATGAAGTGCAATTAGATGATGTTGAGCCTGCGCAACAAACAAATTCAGCATTACAAAATGAGCAACAAACTATTCAGGCTGCTCCCCTAAACGACGCACAAAGCCCGAGCGAGCCAACAAACACTGATTTAAGCACTATTTTTATGATGTTTAATGACGAGAGCTGGGTAGAAATTCACGATGCCAACGATGAAAAAATTGCATTTGGTGTAAAAAAAGCAGGCTACGAAATGACCTTAACTGGTGTAGCGCCTTTTTCAGTGGTTTTAGGCAAGCATGATGTTGTAAGTATTACCCTAAATGGTGAGCCAGTTGATATTTCGGCTTTTCCTAAAAACCGTTTAGCTAAATTTAAATTACCCTTAGCAGAGTAGTCGCTATGTTTTCAGAATCTCCTATAAAACGCAGAAAATCCACCCGTATTAACGTGGGTAATGTTCCAATTGGTGATGGTGCACCAATTGCCGTGCAGTCAATGACTAACACAGACACAATGGACATTGATGCCACTGTAGCTCAAATTCAAGCAATTCAAGATGCCGGTGCTGACATAGTCCGTGTATCTGTTCCAACTATGGATGCCGCTGAAGCATTTAAAAGTATTAAAGAGCAGGTATCGATACCGCTGGTTGCTGATATTCACTTTGACTACCGCATTGCATTAAAAGTAGCAAAGTATGGCGTTGATTGTTTACGTATTAACCCAGGAAACATTGGCAGTGAAGAGCGTATTAGAGCGGTTGTCGACTCAGCTCGAGAGCACAACATTCCAATTCGTATTGGCGTAAATGGTGGATCACTTGAGCGCGACCTACAAGAAAAATACGGCGAGCCAACACCTGAAGCCTTACTTGAATCGGCTATGCGCCATGTAGATATATTACGTCGCTTAGACTTTGACCAATTTAAAATTTCGGTGAAAGCGTCAGACGTATTTTTAGCGGTAGGAGCGTATCGTCTACTTGCAAAAGAAATTGACCAGCCACTGCATTTAGGTATTACCGAAGCAGGCGGCATGCGCTCTGGTTCAGTTAAATCAGCCGTTGGTTTAGGCATGCTATTGGCTGAAGGTATTGGTGACACACTGCGTGTATCACTAGCAGCGGATCCGGTACAAGAAATAAAAGTAGGCTTTGATATATTAAAATCATTGCGTATTCGCTCTCGCGGCATTAATTTTATTGCCTGCCCTAGCTGTTCACGCCAAGAGTTTGATGTAGTGAGCACCATGAATCAACTTGAAGAGCGCTTAGAAGATATTATTGAGCCAGTTTCAGTGTCAGTCATTGGCTGTGTGGTTAACGGGCCAGGCGAAGCATTGGTTAGTGATATAGGCCTTGCCGGCGCAAACCGTCGCTCAGGTTTATACATTAATGGTGAGCGACAAAAAGCACGCATTGATAACAACAATATTGTTGATCAACTCGAAGGCTATGTACGCGACTTCATTGAACAGAAGCAACAACAAACACCTATTGATATAAAAATCGTAGAGTGATGTGTTGTTGCAGCATTATGTATTTAATTGACCTTTTTTAGTCGCGGCACTCACAGCGTAGTATAAATTACGTACACCCCGCTACACTCGCAATTACCTTATAGTTAAGGTTATAATGCAGGGTCGATTTTTTAGTTTTACGTGGTTGCAGCCCAGAGCTGCACATAAACAGATTTAGGATTTATCAGTGGCAAAACAAATTCAGGCAGTTCGCGGTATGAACGATTGCCTGCCAGGCGATACGCAAGTTTGGCAGAAAGTAGAACACATTTTACGCGAGACCGTATCATCGTTTGGTTATCAAGAAATTCGTTTTCCAATTGTAGAATCAACCGACCTATTTAAACGCTCTATTGGTGAAGTGACCGATATAGTTGAAAAAGAAATGTACACCTTTGCCGATCGTAACGGCGATAATTTAACTCTGCGCCCAGAAGGCACTGCAGTGTGTGTACGTGCAGGTAACGAAAATGGCCTGTTATACAATCAAGAACAACGCCTTTGGTACATGGGTCCAATGTTTCGCCATGAACGACCACAAAAAGGTCGCTACCGTCAATTTCACCAATTTGGTTTAGAGACCTTTGGTATTGCCAGTGCCGATATTGACGCCGAAGTTATTTTACTCACGGCGCAACTTTGGGAAGCATTTGGCATTACTGACCATGTGCGTTTAGAGCTTAATTCATTAGGTTCAAACGAAGCACGTGCACAGTACCGCGATGCCTTAATCGCCTTTTTAGAACAACATACCGATGTACTAGATGAAGATTCAAAGCGTCGTATGTACTCTAACCCACTGCGCGTTTTGGATACTAAAAACCCAGATATTCAGGCAATCTTAGTCGATGCACCAAAGCTATCTGAACATTTAGATGCTGAATCAAAAGAACATTTTGAAAATTTATGTGAACGATTAGATGCCGCAGGCGTCAAATACACGGTTAATGAAAAGCTGGTACGTGGCTTAGATTACTATAACCGCACAGTATTTGAATGGGTAACCGACAGCTTAGGCGCACAAGGGACAGTGTGTGCCGGTGGTCGTTATGATGGTTTAGTAGAGCAATTAGGTGGTAAATCAACCCCTGCGGTAGGGTTCGCAATGGGTTTAGAGCGTCTGGTTTTACTACTTCAAGCACTTGAATGTGTAGGTGACATACGCCGTAGTGCTGATGTATATTTAGCAGCCATGGGCGATAAAGCCAGTATTCAAGCCCCTATTATTGCTTCTACCTTACGTCGTGACGTCCCTGGATTACGCGTAATGGTGCACGCAGGTGGTGGTAACTTTAAAAAACAACTTAAACGTGCTGATAAAAGCGATGCTCTTGTTGCAGTCATTATCGGTGAAGATGAATTAGAGCAAGGCGTTGTGACTATTAAATATTTACGTGAGCGTAAAGAACAAGTCACACTAGAATTAGAACAAGCTAAAACGTTACTTGCAGAACTAATTAATAGCTAAATTATATAAAGCGTAAGTAGTTAAGCGCTTTAACAGAGGTAAGCATGGAAATTTATTCAACAGAAGAACAACAAGCAGAAGCAATTAAACGTTTTTTTCGTGAAAACGGCCTTTCACTAGCCTTAGGCGTTATTGTAGGTTTAGGTGGTTTATATGGCTGGAAAGCATACAACCAAAATCAAATTACCACTGCAGAGCAAGCATCTGATGCATACACTAAGCTTGTTGAAAGTGACAGCGTATTAGCGTCTGCTGATGCATTTATGAGTGAAAACAAAGACACTCAGTACGCAACTTTAGCGGCATTTGTTGCTGCAAAAGAAGCAGTAGATACACAAAAACTAGATGTAGCAAATGAAAAACTAAGCTGGATTGTAACTAACGTTGATAACGCCCAGCTTAGAGCCATTGCAACAACACGTTTAGCGCGTGTGCAAATTGCTCAACAGCAATACGATGATGCATTGAGCACATTAAATGCTCCTCTTCCTGAAGCGTTTAACGCAAATGTGGCTGAATTAAAAGGTGACATTTACACTCAGCAAGGTAATAAAGAGCAAGCACGCGTAGCTTACCAAGCTGCTGTTGATGCCGGTGGATTAACGAGTAATCCTCTTTTACAAATTAAGTTAGATGACCTAGCAGTAACTAGCCCAGCGGCATAAGGTTTTAGGCATGAGAAAAATAACAACAGCAACGCTCGCCCTATGTATGGCAACCCTAATGGGGTGTTCTTCAAGTGATGATGAAGAAGAACTGGTGCTTCCAGAAATAGCCAATCAATTTGAAACTGATGTGGTATGGCAAGAGTCAATTGGTAGCGGTGTAGAGCATTACTTTTCACGCCTATCACCCGCTGTTTATAAAGAAACAGTGTACGTTGCTAACCGTGAAGGCCAAGTAGAAGCCTTATCACTTGCCAACGGCGATACCCAATGGGAAACCGACGTTCGCCAAGATTTATCGTTTTGGCCTTGGAGCGATAACGATAGTGCAAAATTATCAGGCGGAATATTACAAGCTTATGGTAAAATCTATTTAGGCTCTGAACATGGTTACGTGATTGCGCTTGACCGTGAGACTGGTAAAGAAGTTTGGCGTAAAAAAGTACCTGGCGAATCACTCTCTAAACCCGCTGCAGGTGATGGCTTAATTTTTGTAAATTTAGCTTCAGGTAAGTTACTTGCGCTTCACCCAGATACTGGTGAAGAGCGCTGGAGCTTTGAGCAAGAAGTGCCACCGCTAACTTTACGCGGTCAAAGTTCACCTACTGTGGCTAACGGTGGGGTGTTACTAGGCTTAGAAACAGGTAAGTTAAGTGTTTTAATTTCTGAGAGCGGCTACTCGGCATGGAGTGCAGAAATTGCAGTGCCAAAAGGCGCATCAGAGTTTGAACGTTTAGTTGATGTAGACACGCAGCCTATTATTAGCGGTCCATTTGCTTATGCTATTGCATACAATGGTAACTTATCAGCAGTAGATATTCGTTCAGGTAATGTTGTATGGAAACGTGAATACAGCAGCTACCGTGAAATTAGCATGGATTTGCAAACAATTTACGTTGTTGATAGTAACGGCGTTGTTTATGCACTTGATAAAGATTCGGGCATTGAACGCTGGAGCCAACCCGCTCTACGTGGCTGGTACTTAACAGGTCCAGCGATTGCCGGTAATTATTTAGCGTTAGGTGACCAAGAAGGCAATTTGCATTGGTTAAATAAAGACACTGGCGAGCTAGTATCTCGTGAAGACTTTGACAGCTCAGGTTTTTTTGTTGAGCCCGTTGTCGCTGACGATAAATTGATTTTATACACCCGCGATGGTGAAGTTAGCGCGGTAAAAATACCGAACTAACTGTCTACTATTAGTGTAAGGCACTAATAGTTAATTATTTTTTGTAAGGCTTCGCACTGCGAAGCCTTTTGTTGTTTTTTAAAGAGGTAGTTTATGCTTCCCGTGATCGCTCTTGTAGGGCGACCCAATGTGGGCAAATCCACATTATTTAACCGTTTAACACGTACTCGTGATGCACTCGTTGCCGACTTTCCTGGCTTAACGCGTGATAGAAAATATGGCCAAGCAAATTACGATGGCTTTGAATTTATCGTGGTAGATACGGGCGGTATTGATGGCTCAGAAGAAGGTATCGAAACCGAAATGGCTGATCAGTCATTACTAGCCATTGAAGAAGCGGATATTGTTTTATTTTTAGTTGATGCTCGCGTGGGTATGACTGTGGCTGACCAAGCTATTGCTAACCACTTACGTAAGCAAGAAAAGAAAAGCTTTGTTGTTGCCAATAAAACAGACGGCATTGATGCCGACTCAAACTGTGCTGAGTTTTATCAACTTTCACTTGGTGAAGTTCATCATATCGCTGCCGCACATGGCCGTGGCATCACTTTACTACTTGAAAAAACACTTCAGCCTGTTATTGCTGAACTTGCTGCACTTGATGAAGATGTAGCCGATGACGATGAAGAACTTATCGACTTATATCAAGAAGGTGAAGAAGATGACACCGATCACCAAGCGTTTGCCGACAAGCCGGTAAAGCTGGCGATTATTGGTCGCCCAAATGTTGGTAAGTCAACCCTTACTAACCGTATACTAGGTGAAGATCGCGTTATTGTATACGATATGCCAGGTACAACCCGCGACTCAATTTACATTCCGATGACCCGTAACGACAAAGAATATATTCTTATCGATACCGCCGGTGTGCGTAAGCGTAAAAAAGTAAGTGACGTGGTTGAGAAGTTCTCAGTCATTAAAACACTTCAAGCAATCGAAGATTGTAATGTGGTGTTATTAGTGGTTGATGCCCGTGATGGTATTTCTGATCAAGACTTAAGCCTGTTAGGTTTTGCGCTTAACTCAGGGCGCTCATTGGTTATTGCCGTGAATAAGTGGGATGGTCTAGATAATTACGTTAAAGACCGTATTAAGACTGAACTTGATCGTCGTTTAGGCTTTATTGATTTTGCCCGCCTACACTTTATCTCTGCTCTGCATGGTACCGGTGTTGGTCATTTATTTGAATCAGTTGACGAAGCGTATGAGTCGGCAACTAAGCGAATTAGTACTGCTATGTTACGTCGTATTATGGATATGGCACAAGCGGATCACCAGCCACCACTTGTTCGTGGACGTCGTGTAAAGCTTAAGTATGCGCATGCTGGGGGCTACAACCCGCCACGTATCGTTATTCATGGTAACCAAGTACATGACTTACCTGATAGCTACAAACGCTACTTAATGAACTACTACCGTAAAGCACTTAAGATTATGGGTACGCCAATCAAAATTGAATTTAGAGAAGGTGATAACCCATTTGCAGGGCGTACGAATAAAGTAACGCTGTCGCAAAAACGTAAAATTCGCGCGTTTAGTAAAGAAAACCGCAATAAATCGTAATGGCTTTAATTTAGTCAATTGAAAAAAACGGCGTACTTTATAGGACGCCGTTTTTTATGATTCAAAATTAAGTAATGCCAATTGCACCAGCCGTTCAACTGTAGTGCCTTGAACGTTTTTAGGCGCTTTAGGATAATATTTCGATTTTGGCGTTTTAATAGATATGAAACCATGGTTTGTTGCCATCTCATTAGCTAATAACTTACGCTCTTTGGGTGTTAGATGATTTTCGTGTATTTTGCTTAATTCGCCACTATCAAGCCATATTCCTGCACAGCTTGGGCACTCATCTATTTCAACCACTTTGAGCGGTGAAAAAAACCGGCGCATCATCACAACTTTTTTGCACTTTGGGCAATTAATTCGTAGCGATACATCGTATTCACCCTCGGCATAATTACTCAAATACTTAAGTAAAACCTGACCATGCTTTAACTCCGGCGAGCTAAATTTAAAAATTTGGCTATTATCAAAAAATACGCCGCCTAAAAACGATGTATAAACAGTGATGCCGCCAACTAATATAGGCTCCAATGGTGTATTTGTACGAGGGCACAACATTTTCAAAAATCCTTTTTATTTTAATACCTAAAGTTAAATAGTTATTCTAATGCTTTGTGTATCAGGCCAATTAATGGTGGTAGCAATGTAGTGTGACCTGCCAATACAAACTCATGTGCATCATCTGGCATTTTTTGTCACGTGTGGCGAATAATCCCAATCCATTTTTCTTCATCATAATCAGGTTTTGAACCTGCAAAGCTAAACAAGTAAAGCTCAATAAATATATGGGTGTTGGCTATTCGCCGGATCGATTAACGAAATTACATTATTAAACATGGCTACTACAGTATGTTTTATTTTTTCATTTTAAACACCAGTAAAACAATAAGCTAGGCTGTTGTTAAAAACCAACGCATTAATTGAGTGAACTTGTTATTATCATAAAATCAGCGCACATAAATAATAATTAAAATTTTAAAAAGTGAAATTCAACATGCTAAAAAAAACAATCTTAGCTATTGCCTTAGCAGCCACCTCGCTGCCAAGCTTAGCCGACAGTAACAGCGATTTAAAAACCATTATTGATAATCACTGGCAAAACGCCAAAGCTGAAAAAATATTTTTTAGAACCGATCCAGACGGTTGGAAACCAAACGGCACATTGCCAAATTGGAGTGAACAAGCCATTGCTAAGCGCCAAGCTTACAACAACAGCGTACTAAAAAGCTTAGCCAACATTGACCCAAAAACACTCAATAGCGAGCAGCTAATGAACTACCGCTTATTTAAATATGAGCGAGAAACAGAGC